>JBJEMZ010000226.1:0-5997 GCA_051879935.1 Wujia sp. | reverse complement strand
CCGATCTTATTGATAATGCCATTTCCCTTTGTAGCAGTCATGAAGTCACCACGGAAACCGATGAGTCCGCGGGATGGAATCGAAAACTCCAGTCTGGTCGTTCCGTTTCCGGTCGGTGCCATCCCCTGCAGCTCGCCCTTTCTTTGATTCAGCATATTGATGACCGTACCCGAAAATTCATCCGGCACATCAATCACCGCGATTTCAAACGGCTCGGTCTTCCTCCCCTTCTCGTCTTCCTTGTAGATAACCTCCGCCTTACTTACTGCAAACTCGTAGCCTTCCCGGCGCATATTTTCAATCAAAACGGAAAGGTGCAGTTCTCCACGTCCGGATACCTTGAAGCTCTCGGTTGTGTCTGTCTCCTCCACACGAAGAGAAACATCTGTATTCAATTCCCGGAACAGACGGTCACGGATATGTCTCGATGTCACATACTTTCCTTCCTTGCCCGCAAGCGGCGAATCATTTACCATAAAATGCATGGCAATCGTCGGCTCGGAAATCTTCTGGAACGGAATCGCCTCCGGATTTTCCGGTGAACAGATTGTGTCGCCGATATGAATGTCTGAGATACCGGATATCGCAACGATGGAACCGATGTCCGCCTCGTCAACCTCCACTTTGTTTAAGCCCTCAAATTCATAGAGCTTTCCAATCTTCACCTTTACTTTTTTATCCGGCTCATGGGCATTGACGATGACTGCCTCCTGATTCAGCTTCACTTTACCATTATCCACTTTTCCGACTCCGATACGACCCACATACTCATTGTAATCGATGGTGCTGATCAACACCTGTGTACCTGCATCCGGATCTCCGGTCGGTGCCGGGATATATTCCAAAATCGTCTCAAACAATGGCTTCATATCTGTTCCCGGTTCATCTGCCGAAAGAGATGCCACGCCCGACTTTGCGGAAGCATATACAAACGGACAGTCAAGCTGCTTCTCATTTGCATCAAGCTCAAGCAGAAGTTCAAGTACCTCTTCCTCCACCTCTGCCGGTCTCGCTTCCGGACGGTCAATCTTGTTGATACATACAATCACATTTAAGTCAAGCTCCAATGCCTTCTTTAACACAAACTTTGTCTGTGGCATAGCACCCTCAAATGCATCTACAACAAGGATAACACCATTTACCATCTTCAATACACGTTCTACCTCACCGCCGAAATCGGCATGTCCCGGTGTATCAATAATATTAATCTTTGTGTTCTTGTAAGTGACCGCCGTATTTTTGGACAGGATGGTAATTCCTCTCTCCCGTTCGATATCATTCGAGTCCATCACGCGCTCTGCCACTTCCTGATTCTCGCGGAATACACCGCTCTGCTTTAACAATTCATCAACAAGTGTTGTCTTTCCATGATCAACATGGGCAATAATCGCAACATTTCTAACATCTTCTCTTGTGATCTGCATATTCTGTTTCCTCGTCTCTTTTCACATTCTGTAATTATTCTACTACTTGAAACTTTAGAATTTTATCACATCCAATTTGTATTTTCAATGTTTTCCGCAAAAAACATCCGTTTTATAAAATATGCAGGTTTGAAAACCAGAAAATGCCAGATTCATACTGAATAGTTTTTTTGCGATTTGTAAATCCTTTTTATATCAGACAAATGGACTGCAGGAGGCATAAGTATGACATGGCTTTAAACAAAGTAATGATCTGCGGAGTAAATACAAGCAAGCTTCCACTGCTTAGCGAAGAAGAAAAGCGCAAGTTATTTGCGCGCATGAACGAAGGAGACACAAAGGCGCGGGAGGAATTTATCCGAGGCAATCTGCGACTTGTGTTAAGTGTTATTCAACGATTTTCCGGCAATAATGTCGAGAGTGCAGATGATTTGTTTCAAGTCGGCTGTATCGGTCTCATCAAAGCGCTCGACAATTTCGATCAGTCACTCGATGTGAAATTCAGTACCTATGCAGTCCCCATGATCATAGGTGAATGCAGAAGATATATGCGTGACAACAACGCCATCCGCGTATCCCGCTCGTTAAGGGATATCGCATACAAAGCAATTTATGCACGGGATATTCTGATGAAAAAAAATGACCGGGAACCAACCATTGAAGAAATCGCGGCAGAAATCGATCTGCCGAAGGAGGATGTCGTCACAGCTTTAGACGCCATCGCGACCCCTATGTCCCTCTACGAACCAGTCTATCAGGAAGGGCAGGATGTTTTATATCTGATGGACCAGGTAAAGGATAAGAAAAACAAAGAGGAAAACTGGGTAGAATCCCTTGCCCTGCAGGAAGCGATGGAACATCTTGACGAACGGGAATTAAACATTATCCGACTTCGCTTCTTTGAGGGAAAGACGCAGACCGAGGTTGCGGATGAAATCGCAATCTCACAGGCACAGGTAAGCCGCTTGGAGAAAAATGCATTAAAATCCATGCGCAACTATCTGTCTCCACCTTAATAAGAGGAACCCCGCCATATAAAATCAGGGTCCGGTTTTACCGGACCCAATATTTGAATTCTTCATCTGCCATTCGGATATAATCGTCATTTTTTAACATAACATCAAATCCCGGCTGAATCATTTTTCCGTTTACATATGTATGATTCGTTGAATTTTCATCCCGGATGTAACATTCCCCATTGCTGATTCGAAATGTACAGTGTAACCGGCTCACTTTCCGGTTATCATTAATCTGATAATCACATTCCGATGTTTTTCCAACCAAAAACTCTTTCTTTTCAATCGGAATCAATGCATTTGTTTTTGAACGGACAAGATATGGTGTGATATTTTTATATGTCATCTGTTGCAAAACCGTCGTCTCACCCTCGCCGAAATCAATATCATCCTTTAAGATTTCCTCTTTTTGAAGTTCCAGAATAAATGTGAAGAACTCACGAAGGGAAAACATCATCCGGCTGTCAAGATAATGCAGGATTTGATCCACGCAATTGACACACTGCATGTCCGCAAAACGAATCTTGCTGATGAAATTCTGCACAAATTCACACACATTACAATCTGCAAATTCTTTTTCAATCGGCATATATATGAGCTGAACATGCAGATTCGACAATTCAATATACATATATTTTGTATTTAGCAACACCTTTTTGATTGGCATACCCTGATCTTCAAAGAACAGCAACTGATTCATAATATTGGACAAAATCGAGAGAAACTCACCCTTATACAACTGTTTTTTCAAAAACTGTGAAAGTGGAAGCGTTGCCGGTATCGTGTATGAAAGCACACGAACACCATCCACCATTGTTTCTATGCATGTTGACTGGTTTCCAAGAAACACATTATTGAAACATGCCATCTCCGCCGGATTCACAGCAACCATGTCCTCTACACGAAAATTCAAATTAAACTCATCATAACTTTCCTGTATCTGCTCCATATGCATCCCCCTCTACTGTACCTTAAATCCTGTAATTGCGTCTTCAATCGTTTTATCTGCCGCTTCCTTACCATGTTTTTCAACATCCATGCGGCTCTTAGCCATATGTGTCAGATTTCCGTTTCCGTTTACACATCCGCCCTGGCAGGCCATGCCCTCCATAAAATTGCCCTCGAGCATATTACGCCTCAGCTTCAACAGTGCCAGCTTACATTCCTCAATACCGTCACATACAACCGGCTTTAATTCAAAATCTTCGGCACCCTGTTCTTTCATTCCCTGCTTTACCGCATCAGTAAGACCACCGGAGCGGGCGAAGATACGGCCAAAGTAAGAAGCGTTTTCAAGTTCTTCCTCCTCCATAGTCGTCACATCAATTTCGCGGCTGTCAAGCAGTGCCTGTAATTCCTCAAAGGTCAGTACGCTGTCAATATACGGGGCGACTGTATCCTTTTTGATTTCCATCTTCTTCGCGGTACACGGTCCGATAAACACAACCTTTGCATCCGGATCCGCCTCCTTAATATGCTTTCCGATCATACCCATCGGCGAAAGCGTGGAAGAAACATACGGAAGCATATCCGGAAATGCTTTCTCCACATAAGCTACAAATGCCGGGCAGCATGAGCTTGTGAGCATACCCTTCTCCCGAAGCTCTTTTGTTTCATGCCAGGTTGTCATGTCTGCACCGAGTGCCACCTCCACAACCTCATCAAACCCGAGTGCTTTGATTGCGCTTATAACCTGTCCGCGCTTTGCGTAGATAAACTGACCGGCAATCGCAGGTGCAACTGCGGCATACACCTTGCCACATCCTTCCTGCTTGCTCGATTTTAACAGATCTATAACCTGCAATATGTATGATTTCTCATTGATCGCACCAAACGGACACTGGTAAACACAAGCCCCACATGCAATGCATTTATCGTTATCAATTTTTGCCTCTTGATCCTCATTCATCGTAATCGCGCCAATCTTACATGCCTGCTGGCACGGACGTTTGAAATCGGAAATCGCACTGTACGGGCAAGCCTTTGCGCAGGCTCCACACTCTTTACATTTCGACTTGTCGATATGTGCCTTCTGGTGCTCATCAATTGTGATAGCACCAAACTTACAGGCATCTGCACATCGATGTGCCAGACACCCACGGCAATGCTGACCAACCTCATAGCCGGCAACCGGACATTCATCACAGGCAATCTCCATAACCTCGATTACATTTTCATTGTCCGGGTCTCCTCCCATCGCCATCTTGACCTGCTCACCTACAATTGCGCGCTCCTTATAGACGCAGCAGCGCATCGTCGGCTTTTTCCCGGGAATAATCTTCTGCGGAATATCCAGTATTCCTTCCAAAAGTGTCCCATCCCATGCCATGCGCGCAACCTCACGCAACACTTCATACCGAAAATATTGTGTTCTGGTGTCAAACTTTCTCATATCTGATACACGAGAGTTTTCTCTCTTACTCCTATTTAGTATGGTGTTTCATCAATTCAAACCTATCTTAATCGTTCTGATAATTTCTGTCAACGCAAAACAACGCAAAAAGTGAAATCCTACCTCTTTTCCGCATCTCCCTGGGCAAGCATAGTCTCCTTAATCTGATATAATTTTTTTGAGAGATCCACATAATGAATATGCGGATTTGTGAATCGTTGTTCCTCCTCCCAGATCTGATGATCAAGCTGACTTGTCACATACTCTCGGATGGCAGCAAGCTCCGGCTTATCGTATACCAGCTTTCCGTCACGGAAGATCGGAACCTGTAATTCCTTTACATCCACATTTTCAAACCGCATCTTCTTCCAAGGCTTTATCGGATCCACATAATCAAATGGTTTGTCCCCATCCACCTGTTCGTCATACATTGTAATCAGATCTGCAAGCGCATACCCGGTCTCTCTGCTGAATACTCTCCAAAGCTTTTTTCTGCCCGGATTTGTAATCTTCTCAACATTTTCCGAAATCTTTATTTTCGGCACGAACTCACCCGCATCATTTTGCACTGCCGCAAGCTTATAGACACCGCCAAACACCGGATCCGATTTTGAAGTAATCATCCGTTCTCCAACTCCGTAGGAATCGATACTTGCATTCTGCTTTCGAAGTGACTGCATCAAAAATTCATCCACACTGTTTGATACAACAATCTTACAATCCTGCATATCATTTGCATCTAACTGTTTTCTGATTTTCTTCGAGAAATATGCAAGGTCTCCACTGTCAATCCGGACACCCTTCAGACGTTTTCCCATAGGTTCGAGTACTTCCTTCGCTACACGGATTGCATTGACAAGTCCGCTGTTCAATATGTCGTACGTATCAATCAGCAGCGTGCAATTGTTCGGATACACTTCTGCGTATGCGCGAAATGCCTCATACTCGGTATCAAAAAACTGAATCCAGCTGTGTGCCATCGTTCCGATTGCCGGCACACCAAACTTCTCGTCTGCAAGCACGGTTGCAGTCGCTGCAGCACCACCAATATAGGCTGCTCTCGCTCCGAGTACAGCCGCATCCGCACCATGGGCACGCCTTGCGCCAAATTCCATGACAACCGCACCTGCCTCCGCTGCCGTTCTGCAGATACGGGATGCCTTCG
>JBJEMZ010000225.1:0-6024 GCA_051879935.1 Wujia sp. | reverse complement strand
TTGCAAGCACCTGCTCTTCATTTTTCACTATCATACATAAACTAATTGTCGGCATCGTTTCTCCTTTCGTAATCGCCTCATTAGATAATTGCTTCATCGTTCACTCACTATACAATCATTATACGCACGCTTCCCCTGTTTGTACAAGGATTATTTCCTTGAAATTGTTGATTTCCCTTGACCTCTCTGCAAAAAATGAGTATGCTAAAGAACAGAGTATAATTGATACAAACTATACATGACGAGGAGTACATTATGAAACAAATTATATTAACAGGCGACCGTCCGACCGGACGTTTACATGTGGGACATTATGTCGGTTCTCTGAAGGAGCGTGTACGCTTACAGAACTCCGGCAAATATGACGAAATCTATATCATGATTGCAGATGCGCAGGCACTTACGGACAATGCTGAGCACCCGGAAAAGGTGCGTCAGAATATTATGCAGGTAGCCTTGGACTATCTGGCATGCGGACTGGATCCGGAGAAATCCACCATCTTTATTCAGTCGATGATTCCGGAGCTTACAGAGCTCACATTTTATTATATGAATCTGGTGACCGTATCCCGTGTGCAGCGTAACCCGACCGTAAAAGCAGAAATCCAGATGCGAAACTTCGAGGCGAGCATCCCGGTTGGTTTCTTCTGCTACCCGATCAGCCAGGCAGCCGACATCACGGCATTCCGTGCAACCGAGGTACCGGTTGGCGAAGACCAGATGCCAATGATCGAGCAGTGTAAGGAGATTGTTCATAAATTCAATACCGTATACGGCGAGACATTAACCGACCCGAAGATTGTCCTTCCGGACAACGAGGCATGCCTGAGACTTCCGGGCATTGATGGTAAAGCAAAGATGAGTAAATCTCTCGGAAACTGCATCTACCTCTCTGAGGAACCGGAAGATATCAAAAAGAAAGTCATGTCCATGTTCACAGACCCGAACCATCTTCGTGTCGAGGATCCGGGCAAGGTGGACGGAAACCCGGTATTCATCTATCTCGATGCGTTCTGCCGGCCGGAGCATTTTCCGGAATTCTTACCGGATTACAACAGTCTGGATGAATTGAAGGATCATTACAAACGTGGCGGTCTCGGCGATGTGAAGGTAAAGAAATTCCTGAACAATGTATTGCAGGCTGAGCTTGGTCCGATTCGCGAGCGCCGCAAGATGTGGGAACAGCGTTTACCGGAAGTTTACGAGATTCTTCGCGAGGGCAGCAAAAAGGCAAGAGAGACTGCAAGCAAGACACTTGCCGATGTGCGTCACTCCATGCGCATCGATTACTTTGAAAATGAAAACCTGTTGAAGGACTAATGACATCCTGAAACAGACTCAGATAATTCTAAAATAACGAAGAATCCTCCGAGTGTTCATTGCACCCGGAGGATTTTTTTGTTGTAGTTAGTAATCTACACGTTTCCACAATGCTAAATTATCCGATGTAGCAATTACTTCATAACTCACACCTGTTAAATTCTCAAATAATTTTGTACTTCTCATTGTCAGAATATAATCATTTTCATCCAACCCATATACATATTCTTCATTTGCAAATGCGTGAATCTTATGCTCCTTTAATACAAATTGCAAACAATCTATTTTTACGGTATCCTCTGCCATGTAATAGTGCAAATCCTCTTCCGCATCTAAATCAACAATTTCCTTTGCAAGGCATTCTTCTGTTTCCCCCGCGCTTTGTGCCCACGACAAGCACCCTTCTTTATATGGAACTAAAAAACTATAACTCCATATTATAATCAATAAAGCTATTGGCATTAGTTTTGTCAATGTATTTTGCTTTTTACGATTTGATATGATTTTGATTGCAAAAAAGGTCAAAAATGTTTGTGTCGTAACAATATAAAACTCATAATTGTATTCAAACAATGTATTTGCGATTCCAGTGCACATAAAGAAAACAAGATTCTTACTAGCTTCATATGGAATAAATTTATATACTACAAACGCTAGAAAAATATATGCAATATACATCCACTCATATATTGCTGACTTATGGTCAGCATTTACTAACCGGAGCATTCCTAATACAATGATAGGACTTAATGCAAATTCAAAATATCTGCCATATACCAGAAGATCAAATCTGGCTGAATAATCCAGCAAAAATACTACTGATATTGCAATTGTTACGATTGTTGCCAAAAATACAAATAAAAAGAACTCGCCATTTCGTGTTATTTTTTTCTCTTTTTTACTCTGCACGATTTCTCTAATCATCCATACCAGGAATATAAAGAACAGAAAAAATGTACTGGAACATGCATAAT
This sequence comes from Wujia sp., assembly GCA_051879935.1. GTDB lineage: Bacteria > Bacillota > Clostridia > Lachnospirales > Lachnospiraceae > Coprococcus_C. The sequence goes on along the minus strand of JBJEMZ010000225.1, from coordinate 3,730 downwards.
AAATCTTCCCCAAAAAACCCACTATGAATTTTATGATTCCGTCCATAGTAAACAATTGCTTTATTTTGCTTACCTGGCCTCCAAATTCATTTGCATCTAAAGACATGTCACCAAATGATAAATAACCACTTTTATAGCTGTTCTTAATCATAACCACTATATATAATGCAGCAAATATAACCGGAATAATGCACAACAGATCTTTCCATTTTTTATTTTTAGTAACCACATAAACAATAAAAAGCAAACCTACAATCAACAAACCAATTAACCTTTGATGTACCGCGAAGCAATACGCCAAAAGCAGCACTTGGAACAGTATCGTTTTTATCGAATACTGCTCCAACAAACAATAAGCATTGTAAATGATTATCCAATACAATAAACATATCAAGGTTTCACACATGGTGAATTGCGTATAATAAATTACGCCTGTATATAATACCGAGCTCATGGCAATTGCCACTCTAATATATATATTTAATTTATCATCCAATTTGTTTATTAACTTATATGCAATAAAATAAATCCCAACCAACATAACAACATTTACACATAACGCTAATTGATATGTTGCTCTGTAGCTCAGATTCAACTTTAATATAAAATATAATATCAGACCATAACCATACCCATAATATTCATTAAATGATGCAACATCTGTCCAATCATATCCTGCCAACCATGCTGCAGATGACCAATACCCAAACTCATCTCCCACAATTTTTAAACCATAAGAATCTTTTATATAGATTGATGCAACAGCAACAATAATGATTATCGCCATTACATTTAATATAATTGTCTTATTGTGTAAAACATTTTTTATCTTATTCCCCATCATGTTCTCTCCAATACAAAATTATCTAACCCAACGTATAAAGCAGTTCCTCAAAACACACCCCATCCGTAAGCGGAAGGTCAAGCTCCACAGACCGCATGATACATCTTTGGATGAATTTGGAGGCTTTCCGCACAGACTGCGTAAACTCTACGTGATTCACGGCATCTGCCGCAATGATTGCCGAAAAGATATCCCCCGTTCCGGAGCGCGAATGTCCGATCTTGTGCGTCCGAATAATCGAATACCCATTGTTCTTTTCGTAGCAGAAATTCGACACGTACGTTTTCTGCGGGATGCCGGTTATGACAATCTTCTCCGGGCCTAAATCCGCGAGTTTTTCCGCAAGAACAATAAGCTCCCGTGTCGTCCAGTGCTCCTTATATGGCGTGCCGGTCAGGATACACGCTTCTGTCACATTCGGCACGACGATATCTGCCAGGTGCACAAGCTGTACCATATTGTCGCACATCTCCTGTGTATAAGTCGGATATGGCTTTCCGTAATCTCCCATGACCGGATCAATAATCGTGACCGTATCTTTCCTCTTAAATCTGCGGATAAACGCACTCACAATCCGAATCTGCTCCGCCGAGCCGAGAAATCCGGTGCATATCCCTTTGAACTGCAAATCAAGCTTCTCCCATTGCTCCATGTACGCCTGCATATTTTCCGTATAATCCGTGTAGAAAAACTGCTCAAAACCGGTGTGATTGGAAAAAATTGAGGTCGGAAGGGCGCAGCACTGCACCTTCAACATAGATATTATGGGCAGCTGCACCGCGATCGAGCAACGTCCAAATCCCGTGAAATCATTGATTAACGCTATCTTATTTTGATGATTGTGATTGTCCATATTTTTGTCACCTGCACCATAAAATGTTTTGAAAGAATCATACACTATATAGAAGATATGTGCAAATGATTTCTAAATCGTATCATCTCATTCTCCAGCCACTTGACCACACATTAAAAAATGGGTATTCTAATAAAGAAAACATGAAATAAAATAAAAGGAAACAGACGATGTCTCTCAAAAGATTTTTAACACATTCAAATAATATTGACCGCGACAGTTATATCTGGAATATGACCGGAAGCATGCTAAATGCCTTCCAGTCTGTCATTATGCTCATGGTACTGACCCGTGCCGTCAATCTGTACGAGGCCGGTCTGTTTACGATCGCATACGCAAACGCCAATCTCTTTTTGAATATCGGAAAATACGGTGTCCGTAATTTTCAGGTTTCCGATACAAACCATCAATTTTCATTTCGGGAATACAACCGCAGCCGGTATATTACAACCTCGGTAATGCTGATTGTGTCGATAGGTTATGTGGCAATTGCCGCCCATGCCAACAATTATCCTGCGGAGAAAAGCCAGATTATCATCTGGATGTGCTTATTCAAAGTCATTGATTCCTTAGAAGATGTATACCACGGATTGTATCAGCAGAACAATCGCCTTGACATCGCCGGAAAATGTATGACACTCCGCATGCTTTTCACAATTATTGTATTTGCAGTCTGTCTGATGATTTGGAAACGTCTGCTGCCTGCACTCATTGTGTCCACCATTTTTACAACCATCGTCTATATCCTGTTTACCATTCTCACATGTGGGGAATTCAAACAATACTATGGTGATGTAAACGCTGCGAATATCATTCGGCAGTTCAGGCTGTGCTTTCCGCTTTTCCTCGGTACTTTCCTTGCATTTTACATCGGAAATGCACCAAAATATGCCATTGACAGCATATTAAATGACGAGATGCAGGCATGCTATGGTTTTATCGCCATGCCGGTATTTGTAATCGGTCTGCTGAATAATTTTATATTTAACCCAATCATCTCAAAGATGTCACTCATGTGGAACGACGGAGAAATCAAACCGTTTCTCAAATTATTTGCAAAGCAGCTGCTTATCGTACTTGGCATCGCTATCATCTGCGAAGCAGGTGCATATGTGCTTGGCATCCCGGTTTTATCATGGCTGTATAACACGGATTTAACACCATACAAGACAGAGTTGCTTGTACTATTACTCGGCGGCGGCTTTTTTGCACTGTCCGGTCTTCTGGTTACAATCATCACCATCCTGCGCATGCAGAAAGTACTTGCCATTGGATATAGTATTGTGGCTTTGATTGCATTATTCTTATCCAATATCATGGTGGAAAAATACGCCATCATGGGTGCGTCCGTTCTGTACCTTGTGTTGATGGTTTTGCTGTGTGTGTTGTTTGCGATACCTCTTTGGGGGAAGATATGTAAGGTAAGAAAAGCTGCATCTGTAAGGCATTTTACTTCTGTTACATAAAATAAGGGTTAAAAGCTTATCCGAGAAGCTTTCAACCCAATTATTTTTCCCTTACCAAACTATCTGCCACAAGTAGAATAGCATCTGAAATTCAAATTAACCAAACCCGATTGCACAAATTCATCTATCTCTTTTTGCACATATTCCTGAGATAAATTTAAATTATACTCTTGCAATTCTTCTACAAGCTGCGAAATAGTAAACCTATAATTTGCTCTTGAGAAAAGATGATTATAGATTATAAAATCTGCATCTCTTTTTGAATCACTTACCACTACTTTACACATATAGATTCCTCCATCTGACTAATTTGTTTTTTTAATATTTTATTTATTGTATCCACAATTTTCTCACCAATCCGAATCCCTATTTGCTTTAAAAGAGTCTCTCTTTTTTCTTTTACAAGTTCCTCTTTATCTTTGAGCAAAATATAGATATAAAACACTGGCAAATAATCTGAATCAAGTCTTAAAATATCCGAAATCCCACTTATGTCATCCAGAGTATATATTTTTTCATTATAATCATAAAAGTATATTGGATCATTTAGTCCAATAGAAATCTCTT
>JBJEMZ010000224.1:2595-6070 GCA_051879935.1 Wujia sp. | reverse complement strand
TTTCCATGGTTCAAGATCTGAATGGTCCGGAACAACTGACGTATCTGGTGGGAAGCGGTTATGGAAGAAATAAGGTTCCGTTTGCAGATGAGAATATTTCGGAGATTTCCTGTCATGCCATGGGTGTGCATGTGACCGACCCTACGATTTCCGGTATCATCGATATCGGAGGACAGGATATCAAGGGCATCGCAGTGGATGCCGATGGGACCGTGAAAAATTTTGCGATGAATGATAAATGTGCCGCGGGAACCGGTAAGTTTTTTGAGGGCATGGCAAGGGCATTTGAGATGCCTTTGGATGAGTTTTGCAGACTTTCTCTGACGGCAAAGAATGTCATTCCGATTACTGCGCAGTGTGTCGTGTTTGCAGAGTCCGAGGTGATTTCTCTTGTAGGAGAAGGAAAGCCGAGGGAAGAGATCGCGGCAGGTCTTCAGGTGTCCGTTGCGAAACGATGCTTTGTGATGGCAAAGAAAGCCGGAACCGACGGCAAGATTACGCTGACCGGGGGATGTGCAAAGAACGAGGGTTTGAAAAAAGCCATCGAGCAGGTTCTTCGGATTAAAGTCGTAGAGCTCCCCGTCGATCCGCAGTTAATGGGCGCTCTGGGAGCGGCGGAGTACGCAAGACAGATGGGGATGTAAGAAAGAGGTGGAGTATGAATATTTTGATGATAATCGCCATTATAATTGCGGCATTTTTTGTGCTGACCTTTCTTATCTATTGGTTTAACTTAGATACTAAGCTGGTAAAGCTTCTGGAAAAGCCATTTAAGAAGCATTATGACAATATTGGGAGAGATCGAAGAATCTGATGAATATTTTTGATAAATACATTTTGCAAATCTTAGACGGTTGTGCTTCGGAGGATAGAAAGCGGCTTGCGTTTACCGGTAATAGCCTTCCGATTGCGCAGAAGAATACATTTTTGATGGAGCGGGATACAGCCATAGAGCTTGGGGGTTATCCGCAAGAGTCTATCAATCTTATAGTGCCCTCGTCAAAGCTGCCGGAGCTTACCGAACAGGCTGAGAGAGATGAATCACTCATGCTTGAAGACGGAGTTTATTGTATCGGGAATCCAAAACTGTTACACGGCAAAGAAAAGCATATATCCTTTGGTAAGATTGTTTTGCTCGATACAGAGCATATCCCGGATGATGCGTGGTATAATTTTACACAGTCAGAGCTATTGACCGATTCGAAGCTTTGGATGAAGCATGTCATGCTCAGGCAGTCACCGACACATTATAACATCAATTTGCGGGTAGGAAAGGATGCGTTTCAACGTGGATTTGATATACAGGTGCTGGGCGAGACGATTTACAATGCCTTTCGACAGATGAAATATGTGAAATCCGTGATTGTTTTGCTGATTGTTGGAGAGAGTAAGTTGTACAAGGAGCTTTTGCCCATTGCTGAGAAGATAAAAGAGGTGACTTTGACTTTGAATCATATCTTTGATGGTATCGATATGGACTGCGGACATTGTGACTTAAGCGCTGTGTGCAATGAAGTGGAAGCAATCAGAGCGTTGCACAAGAGAAGAAATGGTGCCGGTAATCCGGCAAAGTAATTTCACATACATTTTACAAAGACAGGATAATAATATTAACCTGTCTTTTTTATTATTAAATTAATTATGCAGAGGAGGCAATACATATTATTCAAGAGAGGAGAAAACATGACATATAAAGAAATTAAGAAAAATAAAGAGATAAAACAGTTCCTTGCGAAAGGCGATGCGAATCTGGCAACACTTGGGTACACGGAGCATTCCGATCAGCATAGCTGTCTTGTGGCCGAGCGGGCAGCGGTGATTTTAAGCAAATTTGGAGAAGATGCGCATACGATTGAGCTTGCGCAGATTGCCGGATACATGCATGACATCGGAAATGCAATCAACCGTGTGCATCATGCGGAGTATGGCGCTCTGCTTGCAAATGATATCTTGCGCAGGACGGATTTGCCGCTGGAAGACCGCGTGACCATCGTCTCAGCTATCGGCCATCATGATGAGACAACAGGCGGTGCGGTGGATGTTGTATCGGCGGCACTGATTATTGCGGATAAGACGGATGTACGGAGAAGCCGGGTTCGTTCACGGGATAAATCCACATATGATACGCATGACTGGGTCAATTATGCAGTGACGGAGGCGTGTTTGAAAATCAATAAGGAGAAAAAGCAGATTGCTTTAAATCTTCAAATCGATGAAAAAATCTGCACGATGTATGAATACTTTGATATTTTCCTCGGACGTATGCAGATGTGCAGACATAGTGCAGAACTGTTTGGAGCAAAATTTAAATTGACTGCAAATGGTTGTAAAGTATTGTAAATATGTCCGGCAGGTATGCATCATAAATGATTATTGTTGTACATTCTTTTCTGTGGCAAAAAAATACCCCGTATGATAAAATACATATGGCTATATTTTAAACGAAAAGGAGCACTTAACAGATATGAAAATCGGAAGTCATGTGAGCATGGGTGGCAAGGAAATGATGCTTGGCTCGGTAAAAGAAGCACTCAGTTATGGTTCAAATACATTTATGCTCTATACGGGAGCACCGCAAAATACAAAGCGCAAAGACGTGTCGGAGCTTTGTGTGGAAGAAGCGTGGGAGCTGATGCGTGCGAATTCCATCACGGAATTTATCGTGCATGCCCCATATATTATCAATCTTGCAAATACTGTGAAGCCGGATATTTTTGAGTTGGCGGTTAATTTCCTCACTGTAGAGATTGAACGTACGGCAGCGATGGGAAGTCAGGTACTCGTATTACATCCGGGCTCTCATGTAGGAGCCGGAGAAGAGGCAGGCATCGACTGTATTGCAAAAGGATTAAATGAAGTTCTCACAAAGGATACCAATGTGTGCATTGCGCTTGAAACCATGGCAGGCAAAGGCAGCGAGATCGGCAGAAGCTTTGAGGAACTCGCACGCATCTACGACAAGGTTGTCTACAATGACAAATTACGCGTCTGCTTTGACACGTGTCACACAAACGATGCAGGCTATGATATCGTTCATGATTTTGATGGAGTTATGGAACAATTTGACCGCATAATCGGCAAAAATCAGATTGCGGTATTCCATATCAATGACAGTAAAAATGAGCGTGGCGCATCCAAGGACCGCCATGAAAATATCGGACTTGGAACAATCGGCTTTGATGCATTGTACAAAATTGTACAGCACAAGGACTTCCTGAAAGTACCGAAGATTCTCGAAACTCCATATGTAAAAGATGCAGCGGATGCGAAGAAATCCTATCCGCCATACAAGGTAGAAATCGAGATGCTTAAAAGCGGCGTATTCGACGCAGACCGAATCCTGGCACTTGCAAATCAAAACTAATGTAAACCGAATTCAAAAATAAGGTTGACAATTAAAAAGCAATAATATATAAATAAGGATGAACGTAAGCGGGCGATTGTGAAACAATCGAAATGTAAATTAGAGATATTT
>JBJEMZ010000224.1:0-2495 GCA_051879935.1 Wujia sp. | reverse complement strand
ATATTTCGAATATCTCACTAGTGTAAATTAAAATTTTTTCACAATCGCCCTAACCGTAATCTAAAGGAAAGAGAGAACGAAAGATATGTTACCTTATTTGATTTTGTATGTTGCGATTTTACTTGTCATCGGTATTGTGGATGCCTTCAAGGTAAAGAACTTTGAAGATTTCGCAGTAGCCGGAAAGAAACAGTCACAGACTTATGTCATCTTATCCCTGATGGCAACCATGATAGGAGCCTCTGCAACCATTGGCGTTATGGGACGTGTATCATCCATCGGATTCCCGGCGTTCTGGTGGCTGGCAGTTGGTTCTGTCGGGTTGTTTCTTCAGGGATTTTTATTGTCTGAAAAAGTGCGTGGGTTAAATGCGGATACTTTGCCGGACTTGGTGCATAAGCTTGTCGGACGTGGCGGTTCTGCCATCGTTGCCATTATTATCATCATCGCATGGCCGGGTATCGTTGCATCACAGATTCTTGCGATGTCCTCGATTCTGGCTCTTGTTACGGGAAAAGAAAATAATAAGACACTGATGCTCATTGTGGCAATCGTTGTAATTGTTTACACGACGATTGGCGGTCAGCTTTCCGTAATCAAGACGGATGCACTGCAGTTTATTATCATTGGAATTGCATTTGTTGCAACCTTTATCTATCTGTTTGGATTTGCGGGCGGAGATAATCAGATTGTCTTTCAAAATGTGGAGCTGTTAAATGACAGATACACAGTCAAGGATTTGATTATTCAGTTCTTTATCGTGGGTGGAACCTATCTGCTCGGTCCGGATGTCATTTCAAGAAACCTCGTTTCAAAGGATGGAAAGACAGCAAAACGCTCCGCAATCATTGCCGGCATTATTCTGCTTGCATTTAGCGGCATGATTATTTTAATCGGACTTTGGATTTTATTAAATGAAAAAGAACTTGGCGGCATGAATCCTTTGTTGTATATTATAAACAGCGTGTTGCCGAAGCCAATCGGAGTATTGCTTGCAATCGGAATTTTGTCCACCTTGCTTTCTACAACCGATACCTGTCTTGTGAATATCGCATCCATTTTGGAGCATGATGTGTTAAGAAGGGATAAAGTATGGGAGATTCGTGTGTGGGCGGTCATTGTCGGGATCATCGCCTTAATCATTGCCTTTTTCAAGGGCGATATCATTGCCATTCTGACGGGCTCCTATTCGGTTTATGCACCGGGTATCGTATGTCCGCTCTTTATCGCAATCATGGTTCACGGAAAGAAGAAGGTGAATCTTCCACTTTGGATTGCCGCAGTGCTTGCAGGAGGAATCTGCGGGGCACTCAATACGTATGTAATGCCGGAAATGGTATATCTGCCGATTTCAGGTATGGCGGCATCCCTTGTACTGTCATTGTTATCGGTGGTTGCAGGTAAAAAGACAGAGCAGATGGCATAAACACGCAAATTCACAGGAAGAAGGATTTGCATGGCAGTAAAAGATGAAATTATAAGAATTCTCGAGGATAACCGTGGCACGTATCTTTCGGGAGAGGAACTTGCAGGTAAATTGAATGTAAGCCGTGCCGCCATATGGAAGGCAATCCGGAAGCTTCAGGATGATGGCTTTGCCATCGAGGGAGTGAACAATAAGGGCTATATGCTTGCAGAGGATACGGATGTGCTGTCGGTACAGGGCGTGGAAAAATATCTTGAGCATGACAGCATGGCAAGGCTTGAGGTATATCGTACAGTAACTTCCACAAATCTGCTTTTGCGGGATCGGACCGCGGAGCAGGAAGGTCTAGTGATTGCTGCCTCGGAGCAGACAAACGGCATGGGTAGACTCGGACGGACGTTTGTGTCACCGGCAGATACGGGTATATATTTTAGTATCTTATTAAAACCGCAGATTGCAAATTCGGAGGTGACGCTGCTTACGACGATTGCTGCGGTTGCGGTCTGTGAGGCAATTGAGAAATATACAGACAAAAAGCCACAGATTAAATGGGTCAATGATGTATTTTTAGATACGCATAAGGTGTGTGGAATTTTGACACAGGCGGCATTTCAGGTGGAAAATCTGGAACCGGAATACGTGATTGTCGGAATCGGCATCAATCTGTATCAGCCACAGGATGGTTTCGGAGAAGAGTTAAAGAACATTGCGGGGTCTGTGCTCGAGACAAAATGTGGAGACATTAAAAATAAGATTCTGGCGGAAACCTTGAACCGTTATTTTTATTACTATAAGCATTTTGCAGATAGGGAATTTATTGAAGCTTATAAAGAACGAAGCTTTGTAATCGGAAAGACAATACGTGTTGTGACACGGGAGAGTGAGCGGATAGCAACCGCAATTGATATTGACGACATGTGCCATCTTCTTGTGGAATACGAAGATGGAAGCAGAGAGTATCTTTCCACCGGAGAGATTAGCATCCGTGTGCAGGATATCATATCAAAATAGCATCTTGAAAAAACAAGAATATTGTGTATAATGATAGTAGTAGGTGATGCACAGCCTT
>JBJEMZ010000223.1:0-6074 GCA_051879935.1 Wujia sp. | reverse complement strand
TGGATGACCTGATTGCCACGGGCGGCACGATACAGGCAGCGGCGAAGTTAGTGGAACAGCTTGGAGGGGAAGTTGTGAAGATGATTTTCCTGATTGAGCTGACAGACCTTGGGGGAAGAAAATGTTTGCAGGGCTATGATGTGGCATCTGTCGTGCAGTTTGAAGGAGAGTAAGACATATAACGAAGAAAGAAGTGATTTCTATGGCTGAAACCTATAAAATCCCGACTGGGTCCCTGAAAAATGATATTAGCAAACCGGAAGATTTTACACCGCCGGAGGAGTTGTATAAAAAGCTGATAGAAACAATTCGGCGATATCGCCCGACGACGGATCTGTCCGATATTGAGAAAGCATACAGGATTGCAGATAAGGCACACGAAGGACAGAAACGAAAATCCGGCGAGCCGTATATTATGCATCCGCTCTGTGTTGCAATCATATTGGCAGAGCTTGAACTCGATAAGGAGACGATTGTCGCCGGAATTCTCCATGATGTTGTGGAGGATACAGTGATGACAAGTGAGCAGATTGCGGCAGAATTTTCGGATGAAGTTGCACTGCTTGTGGATGGCGTTACGAAGCTGACACAGCTCGATTTGTCACAGGATAAAATCGAGATACAGGCAGAGAATCTGCGTAAGATGTTCCTTGCGATGGCGAAGGATATCCGTGTTATCCTCATAAAGCTGGCGGACCGTCTGCACAACCTGCGGACGATGCAGTATCAGTCGCCTGCAAAGCAGATTGAAAAGTCCCGCGAGACGATGGATATTTATGCGCCGCTTGCACACAGGCTTGGTATTTCCAAAATTAAGGTCGAGCTTGATGATCTGTCGATGCAGTATCTGTATCCGGAGGTGTATAAGAATCTGCGGGAGGAGATTACAACCAGACTGAACGCCAGTGAGGATTTTATCGTACAGATGGTAGAACAGGTGCGCGGTTATATGAAGGAGGCCGGCATTGAGGCGGAGGTAGACGGACGTGTCAAGCATTTGTTCTCCATTTATAAGAAGATGATTACGCAGAACAAGACGCTCGACCAGATTTACGATATCCATGCGATTCGTATCAAGGTGGAGACGGTCCGGGACTGCTACGCAGCCTTAGGAATTATTCATGAGAAATATAAGCCGATTCCGGGACGGTTCAAGGATTATATCGCGATGCCGAAGCAGAATATGTATCAGTCTCTGCATACGACGCTGATCGGACCGGGCGGACGGCCATTTGAGATACAGATACGAACCTACGAGATGCATCGGACAGCTGAATATGGTATCGCTGCCCATTGGAAATACAAAGAGGGTGGCGGCAAGGAGAACGAAGAACAGAAGCTCAGCTGGCTTCGTCAGATTCTGGAATGGCAGACGGATACGACAGACAACAAAGAGTTTATGAATGTTGTCAAAACGGATCTGGATCTGTTCTCCGACCAGGTATATGTATTTACTCCGGCGGGGGATGTGAAAAACCTTCCGGCAGGTTCCACGCCGATTGATTTTGCGTACAGCATTCATACGGCGGTCGGCAATAAACTGACCGGCGCAAGAGTAAACGGCAGGCAGGTGCCGATTGAGACGGAGCTGCATAACGGTGACCGTGTAGAAATCATTACCTCGCAGAATTCGAAGGGACCGAGCATGGACTGGCTCTCGGTTGTTAAGAGCTCGCAGGCAAAAACAAAAATCAATCAGTGGTTCCGGCAGGAAAATAAGGATGACAATATTCAGCGGGGTAAGGATGCGATTGCGGCATATTGTAAGACAAAATCCATCGTACTTTCGGATTTGTTAAAGCCGCAGTATATGGAAAAGGTTTTACAGAAATACAATTTCCTCACATGGGATGCTATGCTTGCGTCGGTTGGACATGGGGGCTTAAAGGAAGGCCAGGTAGTCAACCGTCTGTTAGAGGAGTTTCGAAAGGAAGAGGAAAAGAAGATTACAGAGGCGCAGATTGTTGACAAGATCAACACGCCGGGACGTGGCAGCAGTCATCATCATGCAAAGGGCGGAATCGTCGTCAAGGGTATGGATGATGTGGCAGTTCGTTTCTCCCGTTGCTGTGCACCGGTGCCGGGGGATGAAATTGTCGGTTATATTACACGCGGGCGGGGTGTGTCGATTCACAGAACCGACTGCGTCAATGTGCTCTGTATGGATGAATTTGACAGAAAGCGTCTGATTGAGGCAGAATGGTCGGAAGGACTTGTACAAAACAGCAATCTGTATGCGACAGAGATTAATATCTATGCAAACGACAGTCAGGGACTTGTATTTTCTCTATCAAAGATATTTAACGAGGAAAATATCAATTTGACCGGTATGAACGTGCGGATAAACAAACAGGGAAAAGCCACTGTGTCCGTCAAGTTCGAGATTCGGTCCATCGAGCAGTTAAATAAGATTATTGCAAAGATTCGAGGGGTCGAGGGAATCATCGACATCGAACGAACAACAGGGTAGACGACACTATCCCGATTTAAGAGGAGGATGTTATGGCAGATTTAATTACAGTAACCAATGTGTTAGGCCCATGCGCAACAAATTGCTACACAGTTGTCAATACGGAGACACGGGAAGCCGTGATTGTGGACCCGGCGGACCGCGCGGATTATCTGATTAAGATGTGGAAGGAACAAAAATTTAATCCGGTTGCAGTGTTGCTTACCCATGGACATTTTGATCATATCGGGGCGCTGTCCCGGATACGGAAGGAATTTCCTGCTATCAAAGTTTATGCAGGTACCGAGGAAGAAGATGTACTGAAAAGTACGGCGCTTAATCTGTCGGAGATGTTTGGGACAGCTTTTACGGAAGAGGCGGATGTGTATGTAAATGACGGTGAAACGATTGCGATACTTGGCAGGGAATGCAGATGCATTCATGTGCCGGGACATACAAAGGGTGGAATCTGCTATTATTTTGCGGAGGATAAGATTGTGTTTACCGGAGATACGCTGTTTCATTACAGTGTCGGCCGTTCGGATTTTCCGACCGGTGATGCAAAGGCACTCGAAGAAAATATCCGGACAAAACTTCTGACGCTGCCGGAAGATGTAGTCGCTTATCCGGGGCATGAGGACCGTACAACGATTGGAAAGGAAAAGGCGGGCAATCCGTTTTTCTGATATGATTCTGCTAAAGCAAAACGAGCAATTATATAACAATGATCTGCGTGCTATGATTATGGCGTTTTATCCCGGGGTAAAAATCGTGGAAGATGAGAGTCTTTCTGAGCATTTTGAATTTACGTTCCGGATTTGGTACACGCAGGAGGAGACAGTTTTGACTGTGTGTAAGCAGGGCGAGGCCTGCGATAAACCGGATGACTTAAATCCGGTTCCTGAGTTGCCGTATTATGCGGACAGGCTTTTTCTATCCTCATGCGGTTACAGGGCGAAGCTGCTTGCGGATTACCGTGATAAGACAACGTTTCGCAATCTGTTAAAGATGGCATCGTACCGTCTGCTCGGACAGCTTGCGGACAGAAGACTGCCGTGGGGTGACATGACAGGGGTAAGACCGACAAAAATTGCGATGGCGAAGCTTGCGGAGTATACCGGAGACGGTAAGACATCGGATGTATCGGAACATGCTGCTTCAGGAGAGATACATAAGAAGATTGTCGATTATTATCAGGATGTCTATGATGTGAGTCCGGGGAAAGCGGAGCTTGCAACATGTGTGGCAGAGAAGGAACGGCAGCTTGTGCAGGGGATCGACCTTGACCATGACTATTGTCTTTATGTGGGGATTCCGTTTTGTCCAAGCCGTTGCCTTTATTGCTCCTTTACATCCTATCCGATAGGTGTTTATGCGGAGAAGGCGGAGGGCTATATCGAAAAGCTATGCCGGGAGTTAGATTACATTGCGGACAGATACCGGGGGAGAAAACTAGTTGCGATTTATATTGGCGGCGGCACACCGACATCGATCTCGCATGTGCTTTTAGACAAGCTGCTTACACATATTGAGAAGGCATTTTCCCTTCACGATGTGCATGTGCAGGCGGCACTTCGGGAGTTCACGGTGGAGGCAGGCAGACCGGACAGTATCACGGAAGAAAAGCTTGCTGTCATGAAACGGCATGGTGTGACGCGAATCAGCATCAATCCGCAGACGATGAATGATATGACACTTCGAACCATCGGCCGTGCACATACGTCGGCTCAGACGAAGGAAGCCTTTGCCCTGGCAAGACAGGCAGGCTTTACGAATATCAATATGGATCTGATAGCAGGTCTTCCGGGAGAAGACCGCGAGGCAATGCAGCATACATTGGATGAAGTGAAGGCGCTTGCGCCGGAGAGCATCACGGTACATTCTCTTGCAATCAAGCGTGCTGCACATTTGAATCAGCAGATGGACACCTATGGCAACATGATTCATCATGATATGGATGCAATGCACGAACAGGCTGCGGAAGCGGCAGAAGAACTTGGCATGGAGCCGTATTATATGTACCGGCAGAAAAATATCGGTGGCAACTTAGAAAATGTCGGTTATGCAAAGCCGGGGGCAGAATGTCTGTATAATGTCTTGATTATGGAGGAAATGACTGATATTATAGCAGCAGGTGCAGGCAGCTCGACGAAGCTTGTGTTTCACGCGGAGAATCGTGTGGAGCGAATCGAGAATTGTAAATCCGTGGATGATTACATGGAGCGTTTCGATGAGATGCTTGCACGGAAGGAAGAAATATAATGTGCTGACAGGCACATATAATGAGCTAAGATAAGAGGAGGAAAGAGATATGGGAGCTTATGAAATGACAGAATTGGTATTGGCAGGTTTGGTTTTCCTGTTGGGAGTTATTATGGTTTTATGCCCGAAGGCATGTACAAAGAAGGCGTTAAGGGATGATCCGGAAGCGGTTGCAAAGGTGAGAAAGAGCGGGATTATAGAGATGGTAGTAGGCGTTCTGCTTGTTATCCTGTTTTTCATCTAATTGACTTATATAGGAAAGGAACTTGTTGAGATGGCAATGAAGAAAAAGCCCGTAACAGGCATGAAGGATATATTACCGAGGGAGATGGCGATTCGCGATTATTGTATCTCGCTCATTAAAGAGACCTATAAGACGTTTGGGTTTTGCTCAGTTGAGACCCCTTGCGTAGAACATATCGAGAACTTAAATAGTAAGCAGGGTGGCGAAAATGAAAAGCTCATCTTCAAAATCTTAAAGCGTGGTGAAAAGCTGAAGATAGAAGAGGCAAAGGAAGAATTGGATTTGGTTGATGGCGGACTTCGCTATGACCTGACGGTTCCTCTTTCAAGATATTATTCCAACAATGCAAATGAACTTCCAAGCCCCTTTAAGGCGTTGCAGATGGGAAATGTATGGCGTGCCGATCGTCCACAGCGAGGCAGATACAGACAGTTTATGCAGTGTGATATCGACATCCTTGGAGAGCCGACGATTCTGGCTGAGATAGAGCTGATTTTAGCTACAACGACATTGCTTGGCAAGCTTGATTTTAAGAACTTCACGATACGAATCAACGACCGTCGTATCTTAAAGGCGATGGCTGCATACAGCGGATTTGCGGAGAAAGATTACGATACCGTGTTTATTATCCTTGACAAGATGGATAAAATCGGTATGGATGGCGTGAAAGAAGAACTGCTGAAAGAAGGCTATGCAGAGGAATCCGTGGGTAAATATCTTGCGCTTTTTGAGACCGTGACCGCGGATGTGAATGGTGTACAGTATCTTAAAAATACGCTTGGAGATGTGCTTGATACAGAGGTTTCCGATAACCTTCAGACGATTATTAACAGCGTCGAGCACACAAAATCGGCAGAGTTTAAGATGGCATTTGACCCGACACTTGTGCGCGGTATGTCCTATTATACCGGACCGATTTTTGAGATATCGATGGATGAGTTTGGCGGTTCAGTTGGTGGCGGTGGACGCTACGATGAGATGATTGGCAAATTCACCGGGCAGCAGACTCCGGCATGCGGTTTTTCTATCGGTTTTGAGCGTATTGTCATGCTTTTGCTGGAACGCAACTTTGAGGTGCCGGGAACGAATAACAAGATTGCATATCTGATTGAGAAGAAT
>JBJEMZ010000222.1:0-6102 GCA_051879935.1 Wujia sp. | reverse complement strand
TGCATATTCCCTGCAGGATCAGATGCTGATTGATGAAGTGTGTGGCATGTTGTCGGATGTTGACGGAACCTATTCTTCCCGAAGACAGCATATCCGTATGTTACTGCATAATCCAAAGACTGAAATACAAAGGCGTGCACTGATTTCCTATATTGCGGATAAGGAGACATATGCAAGGCGGACGGCATATTCCATACTTTCCGGTATGACACTTTCGGATGTCGAATATGAACAGCTTGAGGGATATCTGAAATACAAGACAGAGGCAATCCGGCAGTTTGTGCTGAAGCTTCTGGAGAAAAGAAATGAACAGGATTTACAAAGAACGATTGGGCGTCTGCTTGCGTCGGGGCAGGAGAATATGCGCCTTGCAGGTTTGGATCTTGTGAAGACACAGTGTCAGAGACATCCGGAAAAACAAGAATGGTATGCGGAGTTTGTGCAGACAGGAATCGGAGATGCTTCTACTTACACGGAGCAGGAGAAGGTTCTGGTGGATGAGATATGCGGCAAAGGCGGAGCCGGTGAGATATTAAGTACCGAGGGGTATGGTGTCTATGACCCGAAGGCTACGGTAAATCTTCCGGAACAGACGGCAGATAAAAAAGTATTGTCCGATTATTTCTCTCTTTCAAAACAGGAACTGGATAAGCTGTATGTACAGCTGACGGCACTGATTGATGCACATGCAAAGGATGAATATGTGAGTGCGGATGGGGAGACGCGGCTGCTTGGAAATGGTCTTGAAATGAAAGTCAGGGATTACAGTCTCCCGGTACACGAACAATACCCGTTCCCGGAGCTCTGGCAGGAATTTTATGACAAGTATATCAAAACTCCAAAGACTTTCTGGAATATGTATATGGCAATGGAACCGGGCTTTGACCGTAGCGATATCAAGGATATCCATGGTTTTTTGGCGGCAGAGCGGACTGTGTTTTCTGCCTGTGGCTCCGATTATGAAATTCCGGATAAAAAGTATATGAGTAAAGGGTATTTCCAAGGCAATATGCTTTCCCGGATTCTTGTAATTATTAAGAGTATGCAGGGACTTTCGTTTCCGCGCGAGGTGGCGGCCTCGGCATGTCTGTATGCAGCAAGCCTTCCGGAAAATCAGAAATGGTATGCGAAGACAGAAAAGGACAGACGGTATTATTATGTGGATGATACTCCGTCTCCTTTTGTGAAAACCCGAAAGTTTGGGCATTTATCGAATCGGCTCGCCCGCTGGAAGGATGACGCCGAGTTCGCGGAGACATTTTATATCTATTACAGACTTGATGAGTCATACCGTTTCCAGGAACATAAAAATGGGCGATACAACAGTCGGAATCAAAGTAATTTCCTGTCCATGTATTCTTATATAAAAGCGTATACGCTCGGTCTGATTTCGGCAGATATCGTATATAAAAATGCATTTGAAACACTTGGACTTTCGATTGCGGTTGAACAGCTTGGATGCTTTATACGGGAAAAGCTGACAAGACGGGACCTGCATGTTCTTAAGGATTACATGCCGGTTGATATGGAAAAGGAAACCATCGATAAGGAAGATCCGTTCTATCAGGCAGGAAAAATGTTTTACAAAAAAATCGTGGATACGATGCTGGATGTCGAGTTAAAGCGTGGCGATTCTCCGACCGTATTTTCCGATGCCATAAAGAAGATTACATGTGTGTATGGTCTTTCACGTCTGATGCCGATTTTAACGGCACTTGGAAAGGATACGTTAGACCGAAATACGTATTACTATTGGAGTGCGACCGGAACCGGTAAACGGGAGTGTCTGAGCCATTTGCTTCAGGTATGTTATCCTTTGGAGGAGGATACAGTGGAGAAGCTTGCAAAGGAAGTAAAGGAACGTAAGATTTCCAAAGAACGTCTGATTGAAACGGCCATGTATGCACCGCAGTGGCTGGATTTGATGGAGGCATACCTCGGATGTGACGGATTTAAGAGCGGATGCTATTATTTTATGGCGCATATGAATGAGCGTTTCGATGATAAGAAAAAGGCAATGATTGCGAAATATACGCCGCTTACGCCGGAGGAGTTAAATGATGGATGTTTTGATGTGGACTGGTTTTTTGAGGCATACGAAAAGCTGGGTGAGAACATGTTTACGAAGCTTTACAAGGCTGCGAAATATATTTCGGATGGCAACAAACATTCCCGTGCGCGAAAGTATGCGGATGCAGCTCTCGGTAAGGTAACACGGGAAGAACTCGAACAGACAATAGAAGAGAAGCGTAACAAGGATTTATTGATGAGCTATGGCATTCTGCCGGTGGAGGATGAGGCGGATGAATTGCACAGATATGAATTTTTGCAGAAATTCTTAAAGGAAAGCAAGCAGTTTGGTGCACAGCGACGGGCAAGTGAGGCAAAATGTGTGGAGGTTGCTTTGAAAAATCTGGCCACCACTGCAGGTTATGCAGATGATTTGAGATTGATACTTGCCATGGAAACCGCGCTGGTTACATCAAATGAAGCGTATTTCAAGGGAATTACCATAGATGAGTATACGCTCAGTATTGTTGTCAATTTACAGGGAAAGGCTGAACTGCAAATCGAGAAAGCAGGTAAAATATTAAAGTCTGTTCCGGCAGCAATGAAAAAGGATGAAACCTATCTCGCAATCCGGGAATTTGCCACAAAGTTGAAAAATCAGTATTCCCGTTGTGTTCAGATGTTTGAGCGGGCAATGGAAGAGCAGGAGTTATATACTTTTGCAGAACTGAAAAAGCTTTGTCAAAATCCGGTCACGAAGGCGATTCTTACGAATCTGGTTTATGTTATTCTTGATTCAGATGGGAAAGAAACGATTCGGCTCGGGCTCTTGTGTGAGGATGGGCTCGGTATGGAAGATGCGGAAGGCGTTGCGATTGATGTGGCGGAGGACGGAAAGCTTCGCGTGGCGCATCCGTTTGATCTTTACAGGTCGGGATGTTGGAACCGATATCAGAAACTGATGTTTACAAGACAGCAGGAAACAGGGAAAAAACAGCCGTTTAAACAGGTGTTCCGCGAGCTTTATGTAAAGCTTCCTGAAGAGATGGAGGCGGATAAGTCCCGGATGTTTGCCGGGAATCAGATTCAGCCTGCAAAGACGATTGGTGCTTTGAAGAGCAGACGCTGGATTGCGGATTATGAGAATGGTTTACAGAAGATTTACTACAAGCAAAATATTATTGCGACGATTTATGCGATGGCAGATTGGTTTTCTCCGGCAGATACGGAGGAGCCGACACTTGAGTATGTTGTTTTTTATGACAGAAAGACATTTCGGCAGATGAAAATGTCTGAAGTGCCGGACATTATCTACTCGGAGGTCATGCGGGATACGGATCTGGCAGTCAGTGTGGCACATGCCGGTGGCGTAGACCCGTTGACGAGTCATTCTACAATTGAGATGCGTAAGGTCATTGTTGCGTTTAATCTGGAACTGTTTAAGCTTGAAAATGTAACACTTGAAGGCACCCACGCATTTGTGAAGGGAAAATATGCGGAGTACAGCATTCATCTTGGAAGTGGTGTGATTCATCAGGTGGGAGGACATCAGATTCATGTGCTTCCGGTACATTCCCAGAGACGGGGAAAGCTATTCCTGCCGTTTATTGATGATGATCCGAAGACGGCTGAAATTATGTCAAAGGTATTGCTTTTTGCACAGGATGAAAAGATAAAAGACCCATATATTATGGAACAGATTGTGAGAGCGTAAATATATAAATTTATGTTTGTAGCAAAAACGGACTATCACGGTCGGAAGCTGTGATAGTCCGTTTTTTATGTTAAAATAAAATTTAAGGATTATTTAATAATTCACACGGTATATTAAATCCATCAAAGGACATGGGAAGCAGATATGTCCGAAGCACAATCAATTATTTGGAGGAATGTACTATGTTTTGGAACATCTTGAAAAAAGACCTGAAACGAAAAAAGACGATGAATATCATCCTGTTTTTGTTTTTTGTTTTGGCGTCCATGTTTGTGGCGAGTGGACTGAGTAACATTGTCACTGTCATGAACGGTACGGATTACTACTTGAATCAGGCAGGAATCGGTGATTATGTTGTAATTACCCAGATGGGAGACGGAGGATTACCAGAGATTTTGGATGAAGAAAAAGCGGTTTCTTCTTACAAGACGGAAAATGTTATTTTTGCAACAAAAGAAAGTTTGTCGCATGACGGAGAAAAGGTGGATACAAAAAATACTTTGATTTTGCAGTCGATGGATGACTCCGGTATTCACTATTTCGATATGAATAATAAAGAAGTAACGAATGTGGAAGAAGGAAAATTCATTACTTCAATGGGCTTCTTAAAGAAGAACAATTTAAAGGTCGGAGATAAGATAACGATTGAACACGGTGAAACAAAACTGACACTTGAGATTGCAGGTGCCTGCAAGGATGCGCTGCTTGGTTCGGACTTCATGGGAAATACGAGATTTTTGTTACATGATTCGGATTTTCAGAAGTTTATGGAGGACGAAACACTTGCAAATTATAAGGGAACAATCTTTTACATTTTTACAGAAGATACATCTGCACTTGCATCGGATATAAGTCAGGCAAGCAATGTGATATTTGACAGTCCGCGTCAGACAATCAAAATGTGCTATGTCATGGACATGATTGTGGCGTTCATTATACTTGTGTTAAGTGTATGTCTGGTAATCGTATCATTTGTGTCAATTAAGTTTTCGATTACATTTTCGATTATGGAGGATTATCGGGAAATCGGTGTTATGAAAGCAATCGGAATCCCGAACCCAAGTATTCGAGGCATGTATATTATAAAGTACTTTATGCTTGTGTCGGTTGGTGCGATGATAGGGTTTTTCGCAAGTGTGCCATTTGCAGATATGCTCTTAAAACAGGTGACGGAGAAGATGGTACTTGGACATAACGGAGGTCTGATTGTCAATCTGATCGGAGCGTTTCTTGTTGTGCTTGTAACGATTCTGTTTGCATATCTTTGTACCTCGAAGGTTAAAAAGTCAACCCCGGTTGATGCCATTCGAAATGGACAGACGGGTGAGCGATTCCGAAAAAAGGCGGTTTACCGTATCGGAAAGAGCCACACAAAACCGTCTATGTATATGGCGATGAATGATGTACTTAGTTCTCCAAAACGATTTTTAACGATTATTATTTCGTTCTTCATCTGCTCCATATTCATGCTTGGCCTTGTAATGGTAACGGAAACGATGAAGAGTTCAAAACTGATTACAACATTTTGTCAGGAAAGTGACGTGTATGTGACGAGTGTTGAAAATTTTATGAAGAGTATGAAAAAGGGTGGCGAACAGGAACTGGAAGAACAGTTTGCTACGATTGAAGAAAAGCTTGCAGAGGAAGGCATGCAATGTAAGGTAAGCATGGAGGTTCAGTACAAATACAAGGTAGAATATAAAGGAAAGACTTATAGTATCAACTGCCTGCAGGGAAAAAACAGAAAGGCAGCAAACTACGAATATACAAAGGGCAGTGCACCGCAAAATGCAAACGAAGTTGCCATTACAGAGCAGGTTGCGGATTTGATTGATGCAAAAATCGGAGATGTGATACAGATTGTGTTTGATGATCGTACAGAAGATTGCATGGTTGTAGGTTATTTCCAGACGATGAATCAGTTAGGTGAAGCAATCCGATTACATGAGGATGCGCCGACGGATATGGTGTCCTGTTCTTCGGCAATGGCATATCAGATTGACTTTTTGGATAATCCGGACGAGAAGGAAATTGACGCGCGTATAGAGAAAATAAAAATCATTTTAGATCAGGATGAAGTGTTTGATGCAGCCGGATATTGTGCAGATTGTATCGGAGTTGTAGGTACGATGGAGGCAGTACAGTATATGCTCTTGCTTATTACCATTATCGTAGTCGTGCTTGTTACAATTTTGATGGAACGCTCTTTTATCGCCGATGAAAAAGGTCAGATTGCCCTTTTAAAAGCAATCGGATTTCGGAATAAGGATATTATTAAATGGCATGTATATCGTTTTCTGATTGTAACTTTGATTGTAGAATTACTGGCCGTTGCACTCGTAAAGCCGATTACGATGCTTTGGTGTAATCCAATCTTC
>JBJEMZ010000221.1:0-6226 GCA_051879935.1 Wujia sp. | reverse complement strand
GGTGTTTGATTGGGTGATGAATTAAAATGAATCCGATAGATATTTTTTTGGTTATTATAATTGTGGCAGCAGTTGTGGCAGCCTTTTTCAGTATCCGGAAGCAAAAAAGGGATGGCAAAGCCTGCACGGGAGATTGTGCGGGGTGTAACCGTAGCTGTAAACACTGAATGTACAGCGATTCGCTGTTTATGGGCAAGACAAAAAAACTTGAATTTGCTATGATTTTTTCGGAGGTGATTTAAGTGGATTTAATACAAATAGGAAAATTCATAGCACAGCTGAGAAAAGAGAAAGGACTTACGCAGGAGCAATTTGGAGAAAAAGTAGGTGTAACGAATAAGACGGTATCTCGTTGGGAAACCGGAACATATTTACCACCTGCGGATGTTCTTCTGATTATGAGTGATTTGTTTGGTGTGAGCATCAATGAATTATTGAGTGGTAAGAGACTTTCGGATGAGGAATATAAACAAGCTGCAGAAAACAATTTAACACAGACCATCAGGGATAGTAGCTTTACACTTAAAGATAAGCTGGACTTTTATAAAAAGAAGTGGCTGAAAGAACATATAGCAATCATGGTTTTTGTTGGAATATGCATTGTAGGTGTATTTGTGGCAGGATTTGTTTTGAGGAATTCTTTATTGGGATACATAGCTGTTTTGATGTTGGTGCTGGCACACGGATGGAGAAATAATGCAATGATGGCTTTTGTGGAAAAGCATGCCTATGATGGTTCCGGAAGGAAATAGTCGAGTGAACGGGAAAGTTATTTTTATTGATAAGTTACCTGTAGAAGAACAAACTAAAATACGAAAACAGATAGAGAAAAATGAATATTTTTCTAATGTGAGGAGAACGAAATGAAGAAGTATATTTATATAGGGCAAAAAGCAGTAGTCATAATTATGCTATGTTTTGCCTTCATTGTCTCTCTGACTGGATGTGAGAAAAAAGCAGATAATCAAGATGCAACGGATGAAAATAAAATCAATATGGAAGAAGCCAAAAAGGAGATGGATGAGTTTATAAATAGTTATTCGGGCTTTCAGATTTATGCTGAAGGATCAGATTATGTATTGTTTGATATTACCGGAGATGGTTATGAGGAACTATGCACGACAATTCTCGTAGGAAGCGGAATGGTTCATAGTGATCTTGTTGTATATGATCCATATACGCACATCGGGTATAGATTAAGTGATTTTAAATACAGCTTTGAAATTGAATGTGTCGACGACGACAGTCTTGTTGTAAAAAAGATAGAGTCTTACCCGAAGTCAAGTGATTCAAAACTGGAAGAGATTCGTGGAACTCTCGCATTTGAAAATGACGAAATTGTGTTTGTGTCTACAGAAATGTAATAGATGACTTCTTATTTTGCATTTATGAACACATCGTTCTTTATGGTACATTTTTTGATATCATCATTTTTTCAATATCCAAGAATATCGGAATTATCTGAAGCGGCAGTACAATCTGCGATTTGGTTATTTCCTTCGGCAATATGTGGGGGGCGCGTTAATTGCACATTTGGCAAAAAAGATAATATCTTAGGTGTTATAGCATTGTCATTGACTATTGGTTTGCTGATTAGTGAAGTAATATCATTGTTTTATTGAGAATTAATCGAACATTGTGGGTTAATTTTTATGAATCTATTATACAAGAGTATCGAGCGTGTTAAATAAAATAGATTCTATGGAATAGATATAATGGGCATACAGAAGGAAAATTGCAAAATATGCCCCATGAATTTGAGAACAACGAGGTATGTAGCTAAAACACAGCCTTCTCTGGAAACCGCAATCATCTTCTTATATCTTCCAAGTGGCAGAAATTCACATAAGGACAGCCACGTTTTGGAGTCGCATACTCCGATTAAAAAATCAAATTTTTCTCCGAGCAATTTAATTTCAGACAGAATCCCTTTGTGATTGTCTTCAAAAGGTACAAGATGCAGTTTATAGTCCGGAAAGTCCTGATTGACGCGGTACCATAAATCCATAAACGGTTTTGCCGGATTGAGCAGGGACGTTCCAACACAAAAGGTGGTGTCATAGCGCTTTGTGGCAGCATTGGCACTGGCAATCGATTTGTGTGAATAATCAATTATAAATTTCGCATCCTGGTATATAACTTCCCCGGCCCGTGTTAAATGTACCCCTGACGGAGTTCGTTCTATGAGTTTCAGGTTCAGATGCTCCTCCAGTGTATTGATCTGCTTCATAACCGCAGTCGGGGAAATATACAGATGTGCGGCGGCTTTCGTGAAGCTACCATGATCTGCCACGGCAAGAAATGTATCAAGTAATGGGTTATACATAATATACCTCTCAATCTGTATAAACTTTAGGTTGATACCATGCTAACATATTGGAAATTCAGCGTCAAGGTTTTGCGTGATAAGATGAGAATAGTGATATGGAAATGGAGGTATAAAAATGGCAAAGACATTAATTGTTTTTTACTCAAGAGCAGATGAGAACTATGTAAATGGTGTGCTGCAGACATTGCGCGTCGGGAATACAGAGGTTGCTGCCGGTATGATAAGAGAGTTGACAGGAGCGGACATGTTTAAAATCGAGCAGACAAAGCCTTATGCAAAGGGGTATAACGATTGTATTGAGGAAGCGAGGATGGATCAGAGGAGAAATGCACGACCGGAATTAAAGACATATCCGGATAATTTGGATGCATATGATGTGATTTATCTTGGTTTCCCAAATTACTGGAGCACCATGCCCATGGCGGTATTTACATTTTTAGAGCATTATGACTTTAGCGGTAAGACAATCCGGCCTTTCTGTACTCACGAGGGCAGCGGCATGGGAAGCAGCATAAAAGATATAAAGAAAATATGCAAGGCTGCAAACGTGGAAGAAGGTCTGGCGATTCGTGGCGGAAGCGTGGAACGGTCAAGGAAAGAGATTGAAACATGGATAAAGGAAGCTTAAATAAAAAACAACTGGAGGAAATCATATGGAATATGTTATATTATCTAATGGAGTGAAGATGCCAATTTTAGGATATGGCGTGTATCAGGTAACAA
This sequence comes from Wujia sp., assembly GCA_051879935.1. Taxonomy (GTDB): domain Bacteria; phylum Bacillota; class Clostridia; order Lachnospirales; family Lachnospiraceae; genus Coprococcus_C. The sequence continues at coordinate 3,174 of JBJEMZ010000221.1, read as the reverse complement.
AGGAAGAATGCGAGCGCTGCGTGTCGGATGCACTGGAAGTCGGATACAGACATATTGACACGGCACAGTCCTATTTTAATGAGGAGGAAGTCGGCAATGCCATTGCAAAATCCGGGATTGCAAGGGAGGAGATTTTCCTCACAACAAAAGTATGGATTGAGCATTATGGATATGAGCAGACAAAAGCTTCCGTGTTAAAATCCCTTCGTAAGCTTCAGACGGATTATCTGGATTTAGTCCTTCTGCATCAGCCGTTCTCGGACAGTTATGGTGCATGGAGAGCATTGGAGGAGTCGTATAAAGCAGGAAAGATACGAGCAATCGGTATTTCCAATTTCTATGTGGATCGGATGGTTGATTTTTCATCTTTCAATGCGATAAAGCCTATGGTCAATCAGATGGAAACTCACATCTTTAATCAGCAGAAGAATCTGAAGGAGTGGGCGGATAAATATGATATTCGACTGGAGGCATGGGCACCGTTTGGCGAAGGAAGAAAAGGAACGTTTGATAATCCGGTTATAGTGAAGATTGGTGAAAAGTATGGGAAAACGGCAGCGCAGGTTATGCTTCGCTGGAACATTCAGCGTGGTGTAGTGGTCATTCCGAAATCCACGCATAAGGAACGGATGGAAGAAAATTTCAATGTCTTTGATTTTGAATTGTCAGCGGAAGACATGGCAGCAATTGTAGCGCTGGATACAGAGGAAAGTTCCTTCTTTTCTCATCAGGATCCGGCTATGGTAGAATGGTTTGTGAACATGGTAGAGGAGCGTAAAAAGCAGCATGACAGTGCTTCGGAAAAGAAGAACTGGTAATAAAAAAGGAGTGTGGAATACATGATTTATAACAAATTTCAAGACATCAATCTATCGGCACTCGGAATGGGCGCGATGCGTCTTCCGACAATCGATGGTAAGGATGGACAGATTGATGAAGAAAAAACGGCAGAGATGGTGGATTATGCCATCAAACACGGTATCAACTACTTTGATACGGCTTGGGGGTATCATGAGGGACATTCGGAACCACTCATGGGAAAACTGTTGAATCAGTATCCGCGAGACAGCTATTATATAGCAACCAAGTTTCCTGGATATGATCTTTCCAATATGAAAAAGGTGGAAGAGATATTCGAAAAACAGTTGGAACGGACAGGTATGGAATATTTTGACTTTTATCTGTTTCACAATGTATGTGAGCTGAATATCGATGGGTATCTCGATGAAGAAAATCATATATTTGAGTACTTGGTGAAGCAGAAGGAAAACGGCAGAATCAAACATCTCGGCTTTTCCGTACATGGAAGCTATGATGTGACAAAACGATTTCTTGAGGCGTATGGTGCCCATATGGAGTTTTGTCAGATTCAGCTAAACTACATAGATTATGAGTTCCAGAATGCAAAGGCAAAGATTGAACTGTTAAGAGAATATGACATTCCGGTTTGGGTTATGGAGCCGGTTCGAGGCGGTAAGCTTGCTGCACTTCCGAAGGAGTATGAGGAGAAACTTCACGACTTAAGACCGGATGAAAAAGTGCCTGCGTGGGCATTCCGTTTCTTGCAGACGATACCGGAAGTTACAGTGACACTTTCCGGCATGTCTAACTTTGAACAGCTGCAGGAAAATATCGGAACATTTGAGGAGTACAAGCCGTTAAGTGAGACCGAGTTTGATACAATTCTCCAGATAGCGGATGACATGGTAAAAAAGATTGCCCTTCCGTGTACAGCCTGCCGTTATTGCACGACACATTGTCCGAAGGGACTTGATATTCCGAATCTGTTGGAACTTTACAATGAGCACTGCTTTACGGGCGGTGGATTTTTGGCACCGTTTGCTTTAAATGCGATTCCGAAGGAAAAATGGCCGCAGGAATGTGTTGGATGCCGAAGCTGCGAGGCGGTCTGTCCGCAGCAGATTAAGATCTCGGAAGCAATGAAAGATTTTGTGGAAAAATTGAAGTAATAGAGAAAAGAAGAGGTGACATATATGACGAATATCAAAGAACATTCACGTAGCTATGCAATGCCGAAGCTGTCAGTCGGCATGCAGTCCATCGCAACAGTCGGAGCAGTGATTGCTGCCGTTTTGATTCCGCAGGCTCTGCATCTGCTCGGAAAAGCAACCGGTACGGCAAGTGCCCTCGGCGAAGTATTTCTGCCGATGCATCTGCCTGTATTGCTGGTCGGTATTCTGGCAGGTGCATACGCAGGGGCTGCAACCGGACTTTTGGCTCCGATTATCAGCTATCTGCTTACCGGAATGCCGGGAGCTGTTTTGCTTCCGTTTATGACGATTGAACTTGCGGTATATGGACTGACCATCGGATTGCTTCGCAACGTCAGAATGTTTACAGTCTTTAAGGTGCTGCTTGCGCAGATTGCCGGAAGAGCCGTGCGGGCACTTGCAATTGTGCTTGCGGTATATGTGTTTGAGACTTCCTCCATTGCACCGGCAATTATCTGGACAAGCATCCGGACAGGAATCGCCGGAATTCTTATACAATTAGTATTGATTCCGATTGTCGTGTATTTTGTGAGAAAGGCGGAAAATCATGAGCAAGAATCTGCATAGAGCAAATGAGATTATGAGCCGCGACGAGTATACCTGCGTCGTCATAAAAGACGAAAGAATTTACACAAGTAAAGAACGTGGCGTGAGGCCGCTTCTAACATGGTTAGAAGATGGTGAGGATATGCAGGGAGCTTCAGCGGCAGATAAAGTAGTTGGCAAGGCAGCCGCATTTCTCTATGTGAAATTGCAGATAAAGGAAGTATACGCCGGTGTAATCAGCACACCGGCGTGTGCTGTTTTGGAGCAGTACGGAATCTCCGTGCAATTTGGGCAGAAAGTGGAGGCGATACGAAACCGTGCCAACACCGGCTTTTGCCCGATGGAAACGGCAGTCCTTGATATAGAAGATACAGATGCGGCACTAACTGCAATAAAAGAGAAGGTAAAGAGCATGCAGGTAACAATACCTGCAAATATGTAATGGAAACTGTAAGAAGATTGTAAGATGTGGCTGATAAAATACTGGTAAAGAAATGTAACAGGTAGTTGCGAAACACAATACAGTTATGTGAATTTCATATATTTCGATACTAATTTATAAAATATACATATGTTTGGAACTTAGAAGTTCTTGATGTTCTGTAGAATATCAGCA
>JBJEMZ010000220.1:0-27924 GCA_051879935.1 Wujia sp. | reverse complement strand
CCGGAAGCTCTTGATTCCCGGTCCATCTCCAGATAGTCCGTAATCATGATTTAATACAAGCCGGTGTACGCGGTCAATCGTGTCATTATCGAATTTGAGCCGGCGCAGAATATCCGTCGCCATCTTTGCAGAAAGCTCCTGGTGCCCGTAAAAATGGTCCATACCGGTCGTCTCGTCTGTCGTCTTACATACAGGCTTTGCCACATCATGCAAAAGCGCACTGTACCGAAGCACCGTATCCGCCGGCACATGTTTCATCACTTCAATCGTGTGATGCCCCACGTCATACAGATGATACGGATTGTTCTGTGGCGTCTGCATCATCGCATCGAACTCCGGCAAAATTACACTTGTAATGCCGAGCTCATACGCTTCCTCGATACGTTCCGGATGGTCAGATATGAGAAGCTTCGTAAGCTCCGTGCAGATACGTTCTGCGCTGATATCCTTCAAAAACGGTACCTGTTTTTTCATCGCCAGCCTTGTGTCTTTGTCGATTTTAAAGTCAAGCTTTGCCGCAAATCGGACAGCCCGAAGTATCCGCAGCGCATCCTCATCAAACCGTTCCTCCGGTTTCCCGACACAGCGGATGATTCCATCCTTCAAGTCCTGCTGCCCGCCAAATATATCGATGACACCATCGATTTCATTATAAGCCATCGCATTAATCGTAAAATCGCGGCGCTTCAAATCCTCTTCCAGACTCGCTGTAAATGTAACCGATTCCGGTCTTCGATGGTCGGTATAAACGCCATCCACCCGGTACGTTGTCACCTCAAATGCATACATCCCCTGTGGGTCGGACGACACGATGTTTTTGTCCACAAGCACTGTCACTGTACCATGTTGTATCCCGGTGTCAATCGTCCGGGAAAAAATCGTCTTTACTTCCTCCGGCTTCGCCGAAGTCGTAATATCCCAGTCACTCGGAGTATCCCCCAGCAAACAGTCGCGCACGCACCCACCAACGATAAACGCCTCATATCCGTGCTTATTCAATTGTTCTAAGATATACCTTGCTCCCAAGGGGATATTTATTTTCATATCAATATGCTTTGCCGAAATAAACCATCTTCTTGGCAGGCTTTCCGCAATGTACGCATACGTCTCCTAAAGTTTCCTGCTCAAATGGCATACATCTTGTCGTTGCTCCTGTCTCATCCTTGATGGCGGTTTCACATGCTTCCTCGCCACACCACATTGCCTTGATAAAGCCCTGCTTCTTTTCCAGAATATCTGTAAATTCATCCCAGTTTGTAGCAATATGGGTGTTGGCATCCCGATGTGCCTTTGCACGCTCAAACATATCCTTCTGCATCTGCTCAAGCAGCTTTCCACAGGTCTCTTCCAGAGCATCAAAGGAAACAATCGTCTTTTCTCTTGTGTCGCGTCGTACGATAACTGCCTGACCTGCTTCGATATCCTTCGGACCAACCTCCACACGAAGCGGAATACCCTTCATCTCCTGCTCTGCAAACTTGAAGCCCGGACTCTTGTCCGTGTCATCTACCTTCACTCTGAAGTTTGAAGCAAGGGTAGCGCGAAGCTCCTCTGCCTTCTCCAATACGCCTTCCTTTTTCTGCATAATCGGAACAATCATAATCTGGGTCGGTGCAACCTTTGGCGGAAGCACAAGTCCGCTGTCATCCCCATGTACCATGATGATTGCTCCAATCAGACGGGTCGTCATACCCCAGGATGTCTGATGTACATACTGAAGCTTGTTGTCCTTATCTGTATACTGAATGCCAAATGCCTTTGCAAATCCGTCGCCGAAATTGTGGCTTGTTCCGGACTGCAATGCTTTTCCGTCATGCATCAGCGCCTCAATCGTATAGGTCGCTTCTGCGCCGGCAAATTTTTCTTTGTCTGTCTTTCTTCCCTTGATAACCGGCATCGCAAGTACTTCCTCACAGAAATCGGCATATACATTCAACATCTGAATCGTTCTTGCCTCTGCCTCCTCAGCCGTGGCATGCGCGGTATGGCCCTCCTGCCACAAGAACTCGCGGGAGCGAAGGAACGGTCTTGTCTCCTTCTCCCATCTGACTACCGAACACCACTGGTTATATACCTTCGGCAGATCGCGGTAGCTCTCGATTTCCTTTGAATAGAAATCGCAGAACAATGTCTCGGATGTCGGTCTTACACACAGGCGCTCCTGAAGTGGAGAAAGTCCACCGTGTGTCACCCATGCAACCTCCGGAGCAAAGCCTTCGACATGATCCTTTTCCTTCTGGAGAAGGCTCTCCGGAATAAACATCGGAAGATACACATTTTCAACACCGGTCGCCTTGAAACGCTCATCGAGCTGCTTCTGAATCAGCTCCCAGATTGCATATCCGGCAGGCTTAATCACCATACAGCCCTTGACACTTGTGTAGTCAATAAGTCCCGCCTTCTTTACGACGTCGGTATACCACTGTGCAAAATCCTCCTCCATCGAGGTTATCTGTTCTACTAATTTCTTATTATCCTTTGCCATTTTTCCTGTCCTTTCTTATTTCCATCCATGAACATACGCCCACGGTCATTCATCAAATCCAGTCCCGAATCACATGCAAGTTACTCCCACTCGTCCATCTCGATTACATCAAATGCTTCTCCCTGAGGTTCGCTTTTAAACACAAGCTCTTCCCCTGTAATCGGATGTGTAAGCTCCATGCGGGATGAATATAGTCCAATCTGCTGATACCTGCGCTTCGTCTTCGCAAAGAGCGGATTGTATTTTGTGTCGCCCCAGATGCCGCAGCCACGCTTCGCAAACTGCGCGCGTATCTGGTGGTGTCTCCCGGTCACAAGCTCGATTAACACATAGCTTAGCACCCCTACATCCGTATCAAATACATCCAGCACCTCGTAGTAAAGCTCCGCACGCTTCGCGCCCTTATCTCCCTTTTTTCCAATCTTCGTGGTATTCGTCTTTGCATCACGCACAAGATAATCCACCATCTCGCCATCCATATCCGGCAGCTCTCCGGTAATGATTGCCTGGTAATACTTCGTAATCTCACCATCCTGCTGTGCGTCAGACAGCTTTGCCGCGACCTCGGGCGTTTTTGCAAACAGCATCACGCCGCCCACGGGTCGGTCCAGCCGATGTATCGCCGCGACATAGGGTTCCTCGGGTTCCTCCGACGGATCCTTGTCATACAGGTAATGTTTGATTGTTGTAATCATATCCTCATCGTTGCTCTTGTCCGCCTGAGACGGCACGCCACACGGCTTCACGCATGCGAGAAGATATTCATCTTCGTATAAAATCTCTAATTTCACGATTTCTCCCACACAGTCCACTTATAAATTTCTATAATACTCGTTTTGCAACATTCGGAATAAATCCTAATGCGCCAACCATCAGAAATTATACAAGAGTTACCTATGTTTTGCAAGTTATCTGCGTTTTTTTCCGAATCGTTTATGTGCCTTCGTCGCTGCCGCCTCCGCATTTCCACGCTGAATCTCCCGCAGCACTTCATCCAGACGGCGATACCGCGCCTCCTCCCGCTCTTCTTTTTCCCGCATAACCGCATCAAACTGGCGCATGACATCCGCCGTCACCTCCTGCTTGATGGAGGTTGTAATGATATCCTTGTTCTCGCGAAGTGCATTTGCAATCACCCGGTTCATGACCGTCTGGAGCTGTGCCTGCTTGAAGTCAACCACCTTCTCCTTTTCCGCCACAACGCGCTCCATGCGTCCCACCATAGAGTCCTCGTCATACAGTTTATGAACAGACGGCGTCTCTGTAATCGGCTCACGGTCGTATTTTTCCGGCATGCGTTGTACATCCTCGTGCATGTCTTCTCCCGGATTACCCGATGCAGCTTCCCCCTGCATCCGTTTTGCACGCATGATTGCATTTCGTATATCCTTGAGCATCAGTCCTTCCTCTTTCATTGCCTTCACCTGCTCAAACATGCGGATATCGCGCTCATCATAATATCGGTGTCCCTGCGCATTCCGTTTGATATCAAGTCTTAATTCATCCTCCCAATACCGAAGTACATGCGCTTCTACTTCAAGTCTCTTTGCCGCCTCTTTAATCGTCATGGTCCCCATTGCCATTCCTCCCCGAATAAATGCTTTTTTGCAATTCCCTTATATTGCTCATTCTCCTATACCTTAACATAGTTAACCCCGACTTTATGCATATTTCATGTACAAAATAATGCGCATTTTCCCGTTGGTTCGACACCGGTTTGCCACTCGAGCTTTTGCAGGAATATTTCCTTATATCCCTTGACGTATTCCGCGAAAATGGATATGCTAAGGATGAAAAAACCGGAGGAGGTGTTAACCATGTTTTCCGAAGCATTAAAAATAATGGATCAAAATACCGTTCGGTTTATGATGGACGAGATGCGGCAGGAGCTTGATGACGCAAAAACGGAGCTGTCTGATACAAAAACCAAACTGTCTGACACCGAAACCAAACTGTCTGAGATAACAGAAAAACTGTCTGGCAGTGAAGAAAATACTGTAAAAACCATCATTACCATAACGAAGGATTATTCCGGAACAAAGGAGCAGGCGATTGATAAAATAATTGCCAACTGCAACAAATCCCCGAAAGATGCAAAAATTCTGGCAGACCGTTACTGGTAAGCAAATATTCTTAAAAGTACAGGAGACATGCCTGTACTTTTTTCTTTTATAATCCTGTATTTTGGAGTATAATACTTTATTATCGAAAAGGAGGAACTGTATGTTTAAACGAAAGCTTAAAAAATTAACAGCAATTATACTGGCCTGTTCCATGATGCTCAGTTTATCTTCTTGTGGAAAAAAAGAGAAGACATGGACACAGCCAGCCCAGATATCAGAACCTACTATAACGGAAGATACTTTCTCTGACCCAACCACAGAAGAGGATGCTTCGGATTCAGATACAGATTCTGATAATTCAATTGATTCAGACGATTGCATCTATGCTCTGCCGGACCCGACAGGAGATGAGGCAGTTGCCGAGCAGGAACGTTTCCATGATTACCTTTACGAAACCTTTCAGGATGAAGTTGTTCAGGATACACTGACACTTCACTATACGGTTGCAAATCCGGAAAATTATGATCTGGAAGTTCCGGAGGTGACATATGGTGACACAGACTTATCCGTTGAGGGCATGGAGGAGGACAAGCAGGATACATTAGACGAGATTGACAAACTCAAAGAATTTGACTACGACCTTCTTACATCCGATCAAAAATACACCTATGATGTTTTGATGCAATACCTTGAAACCGACCTGGACTCCTATGACTGCATGTATCTGTACGAGCCATTTGCCCGCACAAGCGGTCTGCAGTCAAACATACCGATTACTTTGTCCGAATACAAATTCTATAGCGAAAAGGACATTCAGGATTACCTTACCTTGTTACAACTCCTTCCGGATTATGTTCAAGTTTGGCTCGATTACGAGAAAGTAAAAATCGAGAAAGGCTTTTTTATGAATGAAGGCTCCGCCAAAGAAGTTGTAAAACAATGTCAGAACTATATTGCAAAGCCGGCTGATAACCTTTTGATTGCGACCTTTGAAAATAAGGTACGCGGCGTAGACGGTCTAAGCGAGGAGCAGATTCAGGACTATATCCAGCAAAACGAAGATGCTGTCATGAATTCCATTATTCCGGCTTACAAAAATATGATTAACTTCTTTACAAAAAATCAGACGGCAGGGAAAAACGAGCTTGGTCTTTGTTATTTAGATGGAGGAAAAGAATATTATGAATATCTCCTCAAAAACAAAGTCGGAACGGATAAAACACCGGAGGAAGTGATTGAATGCTTAGAAGACAATATCGACGAATGCATGTCTGAACTGACGACGCTTGCAATGTCTGACTACGAAGCATTTCAACAATATTATGCGGACTCCGAAGCAGATGGCGGTCTGTACGGTGACCGGGATGCCCTTGAAACCATTCAGTATTTTGAGGATTATTTCTCTGACCGCTTCCCAGCTATGCCGGATGTTGACTTTAAGGTTGAAAATGTGCACCCTTCATTAAAAGACATTGTCAGCCCTGCATTTTACATGACACCGCAGCTCGATTCGTATAGAGATAACTCCATCTACCTGAATCTTGACAGTGATGGTGCCGGATGTCCGTGGTCAACATTTGCACATGAAGGAATTCCGGGACATATGTATCAGTTTACCTACTACCTTGACACACAGCCGGAACCACTTCGAACACTGTTGAACTTCAATGGATATACGGAAGGCTGGGCTACCTATGTAGAGCTGATGAGCTATGATGCATTTGATGATTATGCAGAGGATTGCTATGCGGACTTTGAACGCATCAATGGCATGATTAATCTTCTGGTCAGCGCCCGCGTTGAAATCGGCGTCAACTATGAAGGCTGGGATTTGGAAGCAACCACAAACTATCTGAACGAAAACGGATTCAATGGAGAAGCCGCACAGGGCATCATGGATTATGTAATTTCCGAACCGGTTAACTACCAGATGTATGTTATGGGCTGGCTTTCATTTAAGGAGCTCCGCGAATATGCGGAAGATGAACTTGGCAGCAAGTTTGATGAGCAGGAATTCCACAAGGTTCTGCTTGATGCAGGTCCATCCCAGTTTGGGTTGTTGGAGATTCTGGTGGAACAGTATGTGAAGGATCATAAGTAATTTTAAATACATGTTGACGAATTAGATTATTTCATGTATCCTCTATATATAAAAAGAAATGGGTTTTTTGTCTGGTAAGCTCTTATGAGCCGAGAGAGTTGCCCGTTTCTTTTTTTATGTCTATTATGTCATACAAATACATTTTCCCATCATTTGAATGCCTTATCAACATTGAGGCATGGAATATATTATATCTTTCCACTTCTCCAATCTCATCATAAACCGGCAACGCAAACCTAGAGTCATATCTATACCATCCATTCTTGGCATCTCTTAAATGCTTCGCCTCTCTATTTCCCCTAAAATGTTTACCTGTTGCAATCTTTATTAATTCCGGTATAGCTAAAGATGCATTTGCTTTTGCTTTTGCAACTGCTCCCTTTAATCTAATTGTATATAGAGATCCCGTATATTCTCTCGGTAAATCAGCTCCAATATAGATAACATCCCCTGTAGACGCTATTTGATAAAAATCTCCTACATATTCTTTAAGATATTCTCTAACATCCTTCCAATCAACAGAACGTTTTCCCTTAAATCGAATATCATTTATTACAACAATGTTATTCCCATCAATATCCTGTATCTCAGATACATTTCTTCTTTTAGACGTTTCTTCATTGTTTTTCATAAAGCATACCTCTTTCATTTATCCGGCTTTTCGGATACTTTATCATGAAGATTTATACACTGTAAAGCCCCAGTTTGTAGCAACGTCATACACGCAAAACAGCCGCCTTGGAAACTTTCCAAGGCGGCTGTTTTTAATGAAATATTCTTTTTATAAAAGCTACAATTACTCAGCCTTAGGACCGGCAGCTACAAGTGCCTTTCCTGCTTCGTTTGTTGTATACTTCTGGAAGTTCTTCTGGAATCTTGCAGCAAGATCCTTTGCCTTTGTCTCCCACTCAGCAGCATCTGCATAAGTGTCACGAGGATCAAGGATTGCAGGATCTACACCAGGAAGCTCTGTTGGAACCTCGAAGTCGAACATCGGAATCTTCTTTGTAGGTGCGTTCTTGATGTCACCATTCAAGATTGCATCGATAATTCCACGAGTATCCTTGATTGTGATTCTCTTACCTGTTCCGTTCCAGCCTGTATTTACAAGGTATGCCTTTGCACCACTCTTCTCCATTCTCTTAACAAGCTCCTCTGCATACTTTGTAGGATGCAGCTCGAGGAATGCCTGACCGAAACATGCGGAGAATGTAGGTGTCGGCTCTGTAATACCACGCTCTGTACCTGCAAGCTTTGCTGTGAAGCCTGACAGGAAGTAGTACTTTGTCTGCTCCGGTGTAAGAATGGATACCGGAGGAAGTACTCCAAATGCATCTGCTGAAAGGAAGATTACGTTGTCTGCTGCAGGACCTGCAGATACACCGTTTACCTTAGAAGCAATCTTCTCAATATGCTGAATCGGATAAGAAACACGCGTATTCTCTGTTACGCTCTTATCATCAAAATCAATCTTTCCATCTGCATCAACAGTCACGTTCTCAAGAAGAGCGTCACGCTTGATAGCATTGTAGATATCCGGCTCTGACTCCTTGTCAAGACCGATAACCTTTGCGTAGCAGCCACCTTCGAAGTTGAAGACACCGTTATCATCCCAACCGTGCTCATCATCACCGATCAGAAGTCTCTTAGGATCTGTGGAAAGTGTAGTCTTACCTGTACCGGAAAGTCCGAAGAATACAGCTGTGTGCTTACCTTCCATATCGCAGTTTGCTGAACAGTGCATAGATGCGATACCCTTAAGCGGCAGATAGTAGTTCATCATAGAGAACATACCCTTCTTCATCTCTCCGCCGTACCATGTATTGATAATAACCTGCTCTCTGGATGTGATATTGAATGCTACACATGTCTCTGAGTTAAGACCAAGCTCTGCGTAGTTTTCTACCTTAGCCTTGGAAGCATTGTAAACAATGAAATCCGGTTCAAAATCAGCAAGCTCCTCTTCTGTCGGAACGATGAACATGTTCTTTACAAAGTGTGCCTGCCAAGCAACTTCAACGATGAAACGAACTGCCATACGTGTGTCAGCGTTTGCACCACAGAATGCATCTACAACATAAAGTTTCTTGTTGGAAAGCTCCTTCTTTGCAAGATCCTTAACAACAGCCCATGTATCCTCTGTCATCGGGTGGTTGTCATTCTTGTACTCATCAGAAGTCCACCATACTGTGTCCTTTGAGTTCTCGTCCATGACAATATATTTATCTTTAGGAGAACGTCCTGTAAATACACCTGTCATAACATTTACTGTATCTAATTCTGTGTTCTGTCCTACTTCGTAGCCCTCGTTTGAAGCCTTTGTCTCTTCCTCAAACAACAGCTCGTATGAAGGATTGTGCACGATTTCAGTTGTTCCTGTAATACCATACTTCGTTAAATCAATGTTTGCCATCTTAATATTTTCCTTCCTTTGCTTTATTTATCTCAGGCGTTTCCACCCAAAACCACACCGATTGTATCACTAAACAGAAAACCAGTCAACCAACATATCTTAAAAAACGTTTAAAATTTAGTGAAATCCTTGTTAATCCTCTTTTTTATCGATATATCGATTCAGAGTTTCAACTACCGTGTTCAGATTGTACGGCTTTGCTATGTAATCATCAAGCTTATTCTCAAGGATACGTTCCTTATCACCAAACATCGCTCTCGCTGTAACGGCGATAATCGGGAGGCGCTTCCTGTGTTCCTTCTGCTCGATCTCACGGATTTCCTGTGTTGCCGCAATACCATCCATAACCGGCATCTGTACATCGAAGAGTGCCGCATCGTACTCCTTCTGTTTGAAGAGCTCGATTGCCTTTTCTCCGTTTTCAGCGATATCATAAGAGAAGCCTGCCATACCGAGCAGTTTGCCGATAACCTGCTGGTTAACCGGTTCATCCTCAGCAACAAGGATTCTTGCCTTGCTGTGTGCATTGATGGAGAATATAGCTGCTTCTTCTTTCTCTTCGGCTTTTTTACTTGCTTCAACCTCCGCAGCCTTCACAACCTTAAGCGGAATCTCTGCGATAAAGGTAGAACCAATTCCTTCCTTACTCTGTACACTGATAGTACCACCCATAAGTTCTGCAATCTGCTTGGAGATGACAAGTCCGAGTCCGGAGCCGCCGTACTTTCTTGTATCAGACGAATCTACCTGCGAGAAACGGATGAACAGCTTGTCCATATTTTTCTCGGATATACCGATTCCGGTATCTGCCACTGCGATTCGGAGGTTAATATTTTCTTTTTCAGCATCGATAGCTGCAATTTTAACTCTTACACTTCCCTCAGCCGTGAACTTCAGGGCATTGGAGAGGAGGCAGTTCAAAATCTGCTGAATTCTCTGTCCGTCACCCTTTGCAAGCTTCGGAATATTGTTACCAAATGTACAGTCGAGTGCCAGGCCCTTGTTTGTAGCAAGCGGAACCTGTGCGGCTACTGTCTCTTCAATCGCTGCACGCACATCGAAGATTTCTTCTTTCAGGTTATATTTTCCTGCTTCCAGTTTACTGATATCCAGGATATCATTAATCAGACGAAGCAGATTGTCTGCACAGCCCTTTGCCGTAAGCAGATTGTCACGATAATCTGCCTGAAGGTCATCTGCCATCAATGTAAGCTGCAGCATACCGAGGATACCATTGATCGGGGTACGAATCTCATGGCTCATATTTGCAAGGAATTCTGCCTGGGTCTTATATGCTGCATTTGCATCTTCAATCGCTGCAGAAAGCTTGTTTTCGGTCTCCTTCTGCTCTGTGATATCGATGACAACCATGTTGATGTAATCGGCTTCCGACTTGTACATAACCGTGTTGAACACTTTTCCGAGCTTCTCCATCGTAATCTCGACATCCATGAAGTCGCCTTCTTTTGTTCCGGATGTATTGTACGCGGTGAACCATGCGTTAATGTCCTGTAATACTTCGATTTTGCTCTCCCCGAGAATCTTGTCCTGATAATCAGAGAAATCGAGGTTAAAGTAATTGCCAAACCGCTCATTTGCCTCCTGGATACAGTAGCCGATACTGTTTCCAAGGGAATCTGTAATAATCTTTGCCTGTGCAAAGCCAATCGGCAGATTCATGAACAGCTTCTTGTACTTGTCACCTTTAGAATGACCGGCAACCTCATTGCCACACAGCACAAATATCACTGCGCCTGTAATCGCCGCCGCAAGTATCCCGACGATAATTCCCGCCGGAATTGCCTTAAAAACGATACCGATGATAAGTCCGATTACAACTTCAAGTGCCGCTGCGGCAATCATCAATTTCTGCCATCCTAATTTTGCTAATTTTTCCATTTCGTAACACCCCCTAATTATCCCTATTTTACTATACATTTTCGGGGCGGTCAATATGCGCAGCCGCCCGATTCCGAAAATATTTTCGTCTATTCCGAAATTATATCCCGTGCTTCCCGTTTGCGCTGCAACCGCTTTTCCACCCGGAGTGCAGCAAGCAGCAAGAACATGCAGAGCACGGTTATGCCAATTCCCGGATAAAGTCCTCTTGGCGCATACACAAATTCAATCGTATGCATCCCGGCTTCAAGATCCACACCCATAAAGGAACCGGCTATCTGATAGTAATCTGCCTTTTTTCCGTCAACCTTAAGCTTCCAGCCTTCATCATAAGGAATGCTTGTGAAGAGCGTCCTATCTGCCGGCATTTCGATCGTACCACGCACATATCCGTCTTCTAGTGCTTCAACCTCAAGCATAGTCTGCGTCAATGTATTATACACATTTTCATACGCCTGCCGGTCAAAGGTTGTAACATAAAACTGTGCCACACCTGCGTCCGACACATTGTTATATTCGTATTCGATGGATACATAATCCCCCTCCTTGAGCTGTCCGAGGTGGAATATCTGAATCTGGTAACGGTCATACGCATACTCCTGTCCGTTGATATAAAAATGTATCTTCGTCACATAATTACCACGGCAGTTCACATAATAATCACCCGGGTGATCCACCGTGAAATTAATCATAAAATACATTTTTCCGGACACATTTGGCGTATAGGACACGGTGTTATTCGCAAATGAAACTGCCGCTGTATCACTTGTCACGCTGACAGCCGGATACTCATCGCGGAAAAATCCTCCGTACCCTGTCATATCATAGGCAAGGGCATTTTGTCCTGCCGTTGCCGTATATGCATTCTGATCCCACTCCTTCACATTGTTACTCACAGCAAAGCCAAGTGAGGACGGATACGGATTTTCATAGATTGATACATTATCAAGTGTCTCTTTATAACTAAAGTCAAAGTTGTTTAAGTCTCCCGGCCGTTCCAACAGATAACGGATATTGAACAGGGTGTTTGTAAACGGTGTGGAACCGCGGTACAAAAATTCATTCGCCCCGGTGTAAAAGCCCATGCGTCCCATCGTCGTCACAAGCGGCCCAAGCACTGTTGAATTAAAGGTACTGACACTTGGCATATTGTGCCAGCTTGCCTCGTCCAATACCGTATAATCCATCAGCTCTGCCCGGTAAAATCCGGCATCTTCCTCCGCTGCCAGTTCCCTGACACGGCCATAGGCCTTTGTGACAGCCGGGCTTGTTTCATAATACTGCATATAATGACAATATCCGTTATCCATAAAGCCATATGCAGCATTTGCAATAATCTCAAACACAAACAAAATGCTGATTGCACTGACAGCTGTGCGTGATTTGATTTTTTGCGTACTTCGCAAAATCGCAATCACACCATACGCGAGCACCAAAACGATTGCCGAAACAAGCATCCACCACGCAGGCGGGGTTTCCGTTTTCTGACGACACACAAGAACAAACGCCAACGCCAGAAACAGGGACGAAATCACAAAGCAAACATCTATCTTTGAAAGTTTTCGAATCACATCATATGCCATGACAAGCAGGACAAATATAAACAGGAACGAAAAGCGGTTCGGGATTCCGTACTGGTCGTGCATACCGTGCCAGATATAGTTAAGCGTCTCGTGGTTGAAGCTTACCATAAGGAATATAAGCAGCAGATATTTCCGTATCTTTGTCCACGGGTGCTCCCTGACAAACAGATACAAAAACATTGCCAACACAGCGAACATGCCGCAATATAAGTTCACACCCCCGTCAAATGTCTGGTTTGTAATCGGATTTGTGAATACAAGAAGCTGTCTTAACATCACAAAGATGTTCCCATACCAGCTTCCTTTCGGAAGACTCATGGCACCAGCCGCCGTGGACATAATCCCAAAATAGGCGGGAAGCAGAATAAATGCAGCCAGACCTCCCGACAAAAGTGAATACAGAGCAAATCGGATTCCATTTGCAAAAAATCTTTTTACGGTCTTGTGTGAATACACAAAGAACCACAGCACCAAAAACAGACATATGATATATCCGATATAATAATTACAGTAAAGTGCATAGAACAGTGAGAGCACATACAGCTTTGGATCTCTTTCCTTCATCATGCGGTCAAACCCAAGCATGATAAGCGGGAATATCATGATGCAGTCAAGCCACATAGTGTTCCAGTTATAGGCAATCACATAATTGCTTAAGGCATATGCAACCGCAACTGCCACAATCGCAAAGTTGCGGCGTTTCTTACCATCCTTGTAGCTTAGGAAGTGTGTCATTGTAACTGCCGTAAGCGCAATCTTCAGACACATTAAAAAACAGGTAACCATTGCTATTTGTTCTTTCCCAAACAACAGCAGAACAAAATTAAACGGGCTCATCAGATAATATGCCGCAAGCGACACGAAGTTCGACCCGAGCGCTACATTCCATGTATATAGAAGACTTCCTTCATGTAAAAGCTTTTCCCGAAACTCCGAGAAAAACGGCAGATACTGGTGGACGCTGTCCACAAGTGTGAGAGAATTCTCGCCAAACGGAGTGATTTTTTCCGCTATGCATACCACAAGCATCACCATGGCAACAACCACAAATGACAGATAATAGCACCAGTTATCCTGCACATTTTCGTGGAATCCTTTTTTCTTTTTAAAAATAAAAAGCTTACTGAATACATAATTGAGAATGATTACAATTACCTGCACCAGCAATTTTGACAGTCCCTCATGCATGCGGAAGCTGTCACACAAAATCGCAAATCCTATGATTTCTACAACCATGGAAATAAGTCTTGCAGCAACAAACTGCACCGCTTCCACAATTGTTGCATATATGCCTGTCTTTCGACTATGAAATACAAAGAACTTGTTAGCAAAATATGCAAAAGCAATAGCCATAGCGATTGCTATGGCATTGCATATATTCCGATCAATTGTAGTAAATGTTCGAAGCAAGAAGAATGACACCAGATTCACTCCGGTGGTACAGCCGCCCGCAATCAGATAACGCATCTTCTCGTCGGCCAATATCTTCTTTATTAATTTCATCATAACTCTATACCATACCTTTTAGTTTAACCCTGTAAGCAGGTAGATAAGCGGAGAATTCCAGTAGATGGTAATCTCATTACAGGAGTAACACTGCTCATTGTCCACATATGCAAGTCCCGGTGCGATTCCATAAAGCACCGCGTTGGCATATGGATCATCCAAGTTGTTATTCGCTCCGCCGACCAGCATACCCGGCATCGTCTCGCCAAGCACCTGGGATGGTCTGTGGTGTGTTCCCTTCGGAGTCAGTGTACCGTATCCGGTCACATAGCAGTATCCCGTTCCATTTACACCAAAGATATAATCACGCATCTTCTGCGCATATTCCGTATATTTTGCATCACCGGTCAGCTTTGCCGCAAGCAGGAACTGCATACCGTTGTTTGCAATCGTCATGTTACTTCCCCACGGATACTTGACACCAAGTCCGGTAAATAAGCCTTCTGCCTCACTCTTCGCAAGCTTCTCGTCTGTGTCCGCAAGAAGCTTCTGCTTCGCTGTTTCCTTTACGGACGCATCCGTATTATCATTCTTTGCCAGGTCATAGAGTGCATAGGTTCCGATATCTGCCCAGCCAAGACCTGTCAGATAATTTGTATCCAGGGCTGCCTTTGTCGCCTGCAGATATTTATCCTCTCCGGTAGCGAGATAGAGCTCGGCAGAAGCCCACAGTGTCTCATCCTTAAGCAGCATATCATCATAAGCGCCGGTTACGATTTCCGTCGGATTCTCATAACCCTTCATATCCGGATTTGCCTCAAGGAATGCATATGCAGCCGTCGCCGCATCGAGGCAGCTCTTTGCAAAATCTGCATCAAACTCCGCATACAATACGGAAGCCTTTGCCATAACCGCCGCAAAATCTGCAGTTGCTGCATAAGAAATCGGTGCAAGCACCATATCGTCGGTTTCATCAACAGCAAGCACAGTCTCCGGGAATACAAGTGCCGTCACCTTATGATATACACCACCGGTTGCAGCATCCTGCATCTTGAGCATCCAGTCTAATTCGTATTTTGCCTCATCTAACAGATCCGGAATCTTATTTCCGCTCTCCGGAATTCCGAAATCATCGGCATCCTGTCCATAGTCTTCGTACGCAAGGAACAAATCCTGTACAGTCTTTGCGCCCGGCACCACGTAGCGTCCATAATCTCCGGCATCATGCCATCCGCCTGACACATCTACCTTTGTTCCGGAGGTATCGCCATAGATGGAAGCCTCCTGCATATGACATGCCTCATGTGCAAAGTTGCCCGCGATATCCTTTGTTACCTCGGTTCCGCAGCGCTGCTTGTACAGCATCAGCACAACATCCTTGTAGATATCATCATACAAATCGTCGCCGATAGAGAATGTGTAAGAAGCGCCGGATGGACTGGATATAATCTTATAAGTACCCGGTGTGGTAAACTCCGTAAAGTCTCCATGACGCACATTGGATTCTACGGATTTGTCATAAGAAAGCTCTCCGTATGCTCCGACATACATGGTCTCCTCTGTCTCGGCATCAACAATCTTAAATTTCTCATCATCCTTTGATGTCACAATCACCGTCTTCACATCTGACGGCTTGTAACCGATCTGATTCACCTTCACGCGAATCGGTGTCGGCGCACCCTCAATCTTTTCAGCATTTGAGCTGTCCTTTACAAACAGAGACAGATTGTCAAAATAGATCTTGTGTGCTTCCGTTACCTCTGTCTGTCCTTCCTGTGTACCCATATTCACAACAAATCGCGGTGCCGGGTCGGAGTTTTCTTCCATGGTGAAATCCATGGTAATCGTCTGTGTCTCCGGTCCTACCGTAATGAAATCATTTGCATAAGCATGATAATCACCACCGTTTACCTGTACACGCCACTGAACCACGCGCTCGATGTCACAGTGCACATCAAAGCTAATTGTATACACACAGCCCTTCGCCATCGTAAATCCGTCATAATAAATCTGGCAGCTGTGCTCAAGCGGTCCGCTCTTTGTGATATCACAGACAAGCTCGCCATTTTCCACATACATCGTGAAATTACCGTTGTTTGTATAACTTGTAAAGCCGGATGTGGAGCCATCGTCAAAATTGACGCCGATTGCATCGGCTCCCTCAACCGTTGTGAAACGGTCGTCCTCTACAACCTCCTGCTCGGTTGTCGGCCAGTTTCCGTCATCCTCGATTGCGTTGCTTGTCGTTGCATCGCTGTCACTTGCCTGTTCCACTGTTGTGGCAGAACTATCCTTCTTATCTTCTGTTTTCCCGCAGGCACAAAGCGAAAGTGCCATCGCTGCCGCAAGCAAAACGGCTGCTGTCTTCTTAAATCTTCTCATCATATCCTCCTTGTTATTATACGCTGTGTACATAATTGTGAAACGCCAGATCATGAATTCATAACAAAATTGTGTACATGAATAAATTTGTGAAGAGATGCATTTGTTTGCAATTTAGAATTACTTAGTGTTCTTTCAAGAATAGAGCAATGCGTGAACACGATGTTCACGCAAGCTGCCACTGAGCCATGGATGGCGAATTGGCAGCGGTTGCGTATATAGCCAATACGGTATAATAAGAACACTTAGTAATTCTTAATTATTGCAATACAACGCATCCTGAAGAAATTTATTCATGTATACAATTTGTTTGAATTATACTACATTGCGTTTCACAATTATGGTTACATGCTTTCTTTCTATTTACAATATTCGAGTACTTCTTCGTACTTCATGTTTCCTCCGAATAGGTCAAGGGCGCTTCCGACTGTCACGTCAATTCGGTTTTTGCCGAGGCGTTTTAGCTGCTCTAAATCCGCAAAGCTTCCCACACCTCCGGCGTAGGTCATCGGCAGCTTCGCCCATGCACCGAGCATCGCTGCAAGCTCCGTCTCGATACCCGAAGCTTTTCCTTCCACATCCACCGCGTGAATCAGATATTCACTGCAATATTCCGACAGTGCATCCAGTGTTTTCGGTTCCACCGCGACATCTGTGTATTTCTGCCAGCGGTCCGTCACAATATAGTAGCGTCCGTCGCGTTTGCGACAGCTTAAATCAAGTACCAGATGCTCCGGTCCGACAAGCTGCGACAACCGCTTAAGATTCTCATAATGAATCTGTCCGTCGCGGAATACGTAGGATGTCACAATCACATGACTTGCTCCAAGTTCGAGAAACCGCTCCGCATTGTCCGCCGTAATCCCGCCACCGATCTGCAGTCCTCCCGGGTATGCGGCAAGTGCCATCGCTGCCTGCTCCACATCCGCTTCATAATAAGGACTTGTCGCAGGATTCAGGATGATAATGTGTCCGCCTGTTATGCCGCTCTTTTTATACAGATTCGCGTAAAAATCCGCCGAAAGTTCCGACACAAAATTGTCCGTTGCAAAATCTGCTTCATCCTTCAGGCTTCCGCCCACAATCTGCTTGACACTTCCGTTATGTATATCAATACAAGGCCGAAATCGCATAACCTCCTCCTCACATTTCTAAAATAACGATTGATGTTTATCGTATCATATTTCCTTTGCTTCTTCAACACATTTTACCTTTACGCGCGCGATAATTTGTTGTATCATTTACAGTATCAATGAATACGAAAAATAAGACAGGAGACCGGAAATGAATAATAGTTTAAAGCAGGAGCTAACCGATTGTTATATGTACGGCGAGATTATCTGCCAGCAGGGATTTGGTCCGAAGACCGATATCTCCATGCACGAGATGATTCGTTTTGATTTGCTGCAATATCTTGTGTATCTGACGGATACAACAGATGGAAGCATGTACCCGGAAACACGATTTTTGCACGAATACCTTGGACAGTATTTCACATTGGATGGGCTGATAAAATTCAAATACGACCGCACCACAGGAAAAGATTTTGCAGAGACGATTCCGCGGTCGCTTACCTATTTTGTGGAGGCTGACCAGTCCGGAAAGTCTGCCTACACGACAAAAGGCTTTTCCAAATCGAGAAATATGTACAACCTGTATGTAGATCTCGGCCGGGAATATATCGCCTGCAACAGCCACACAACAGACAAGGAGCTCGAAGCACTGACAAACTACACAGGCATGATGGAGGATTATCTTCGCAAATTAAAGCTCTTCGAACCGGGAAGCGGTCCGATTGCGAAAGCGAACAATACATCGAACAAATCCGGTACAAAAAATACAGCTGCACAGAACTCCGCTAACAAAGCTGCGATGGATGCCATGAAGGGCAACCTCAACAGACAGGAGGTTCCGGAGGAGGACATCAAGCTCGACGATTTATTAAATGAATTAAATGATTTGACCGGTCTTACGGAAGTGAAAAAGGATATCAAATCCCTTATCAATCTCTTGAAGGTAAAGAAACTGCGTGAGGAGCGCGGCATGAAGCAGCCGGCCATGTCGCTGCACATGGTATTTTCGGGCAATCCGGGTACCGGTAAGACAACGGTTGCACGTCTGCTCGCAAAAATCTACAAATGCCTTGGCATATTGCCGGGTGGTCAGCTCGTGGAGGTGGACCGTTCCAATCTTGTGGAAGGCTATGTCGGACAGACGGCAATCAAGACAAAAGAGGTTGTGGAAAGTGCACTCGGCGGCGTTCTGTTCATCGACGAAGCCTATACCCTCACAGCGGGCAAGGACGGCAAGGATTTCGGTCAGGAAGCAGTCGACACACTGCTTAAGCTGATGGAAGATAACCGCGACAACCTGATTGTCATCGTTGCCGGTTATACAGATCTGATGAAGGAATTTATCGATTCAAACCCGGGACTTCGCTCCCGTTTCAACAAATACATCTGTTTTGAAGACTACAGTGGAGAAGAATTGTATGAAATCTTTCTGTCCATGTGTGAAAAGCAGGAATATGTGCCGAACGGACCGGGCAAAGCATACGTCAAAGATTTGCTTTCCCATTGGGCAAAGTCTCACGATGAAAACTTTGCAAATGCACGTGAAGTGCGAAATTACTTAGAGCGCTCCATCGCACGACAGGCAAGCCGTATCGTGGAGCTTGATTCTGTGAGCGACACCCAGTTAAAGACACTCACAAAGGGTGACCTCACAGAATAGTATATTTATTTAACGGGCAAAACGGATCGCCGTTTTTCAGGACGTGGGACCAGAGAATTTCGAACAAATCATGTTCTCTGCGGTATGTTTCCTCGTCCTGTTTTTCTGCCTCGGATATGAGGCGGACCGGGTTTGACAGATCATGATACTGCCAGACTGCGTGTGCAGCCTGCACAATCAGATACCCGTGTTCCCGCACACGCAGGCAAAAATCCAGATTCGACAATTCTGTCCGGAACTTATCTGCAAACCCACCAAGCTGTACAAAAACAGACTTCTTCACAAGCATGCAGTGGTCTGCCACGATGCTGTAATCATAATTCATCCCAAAATACAAAAGCTCGCCGGTCTCATCTGTCCGAAGCTGGCGCGCCCACGCACGTTCATCCATCTTTCTTACATTCCGATACAGATAGGTATAAATTTCTTTCCCGCCAAGCGCAAGACCTGCATGGTAAATATAATCCCGATCATCATATAATGTTCCCGAAACAATCGCAACATCGTCCCGCATACAGATTCCAACCATATGCCCGATTGCAGCCGGATCCGAAATCTCAACATTTGCATCCAAAAACAAAAGATAATTGCCACTGGATTTTAATGACCCCAGATTCCGAAGCTCCGTTTTGCATTTATTGTCAGGCGCCTGCATAACAATGATATTCCTGCGTTTGCTCTGCATCTGATGATAGTACTCCTGCAGCTTATCATCGTGCCTGTCCTGGTCAACAATAATGATTTCAAAGCTGCTGTATCTTGTCTTCTCGTAAAGCGGTTCCAATAGCTTTTCCATGAGTTCACGGTCTGTATGTCCGGTCACAACTATCGATACAAGCGGATTACCCGGCGTGTCGTAGCTAAGCCTAAAGACCCCCGGCTGTTCCGTCGCTGCGACACTTGCAAGAAGGCGCATACGCAGAAGATGTGCTTCCATTGCCTCTTTTCCCGCGTGCTTTATCCGTGCATGTTTTAGCTCCTGTTCCTCTGCACTTTCCTCTTTGACCCGAGCATGATAAAGCACCCGCGGAATATGCTTTACCGATTTTTTTCCCTCGCAGCAGCGAAGCGCCATGTCATAATTTTGCGCACCATCATATTCACTGTGAAAGCCACCACACTGTAGCATGAGAGACCGTTTTGCAACGAAAAGATGGGAAATATAATTGCATGCGCGAAGCAGATCCGGATTATAATCCGGTTTAAAATGCGGTCGCATATATCTATTGCCATTTTCACTTATTTTATCTTCATCCGTGTAAAGCACATCGAATCGTTCCTCCTGTAAAGCCAAAACGATATGATAGAGTGCATCCTCCGTGAGTATATCATCATGGTCAAGCAGTGCAACATAGTCCCCGGTGGCTTCCGAAAGCGCCCGGTTGCAGTTCCCGGATATCCCCTGATTTACCTCCATCTTGATATAACGGATGCGCGGTTCATCCTCCATATACTGCCTTATGATGCGCTCAGTTTCCAGACTGTAAACCTTCTCTATGACCGAGAGCTCCGCGTCCTCCTCCGCTTCCGCGCGGACAATCGGAAGCTCTCCCTTTGCCTGACTTCCATCCACAAGACAAAGCTCGAAATTCCCGTATGTCTGATGCAACACGGACTCTATCATGCCACGCAAAGAAAGCTCCGGTGTCATATATACCGGAACTAATATACTGATGCATGGCGCATACGCAAACTGCTTCTCCCGTTCCCGGGCAAGCTCCTCCTCGTCCGCCTCATGTTGCTCTCGAAACCAGCGGTCATATGCCAATCCGGTTCCGGAAACACGGGAACGCACCTTTGAGATTGCATCCGGAAGTGTTGTATTCCGAAGATGCTCCACACCCTTTTTTAAATTGTCCGTGTTAAGCGACGGTATTGAAAATTTCCATTTTCGCTCCATATCTTTCCTCGTCTGTTTGGGTCACCCCATCTATACTCTTATGGAAAAGTCTGCGGCATCAAGCGCCAGATTTACATTATAAAACGGATCTCCGTCTGCCAGTATATCCGGCCATCTCTCCACGAATAATTCGATTTCACTTCTAAACCGCTCTTGTTTCTCCGGCGTATCTTCCAGTCCTCTCGACTTTGATTCATAGTGGTAGAGTGTAGCCTGTGGAACGTACACGACAAGCTTACCTGTCTTGCGAACCTTCATACAAAAATCAACGTCGTTAAATGCAACCCGAAAGCCTTCCTCCAGGCCACCAACCTCTTCATAGATGCTTTTTTTGGTCATAAGACATGCGGCTGTCACGGCGCTGTAATCGCAGGCAACCATTGACCTGCACTGATAAAGTCCATCCTCCTCGCGCAATGTCACAAACGCATGTCCGGCAACTCCGCCAAACCCGACAATCACACCGGCGTGCTGTATCGTATTGTCCTCATAATACAGCTTGGCCCCGACAATCCCCACGTCTTCCCGCTGACAATATCCGAGCATCTGCCCGATACAATCTGCGTTGATGATTTCCGTATCATTGTTTAAAAGCAGGATGTACTCTCCATGTGCATGTTCTACTCCGAAATTATTAATTCGGGAATAATTAAACTCCTCCGGCCAATACAATACACGCACATCATCCCTTGTTTCGAGTTCTTTGTAATAATCAAAGGTCTCCTGTTTCTCGCTGTTATTTTCAATAATGATGTATTCATAGTTTCGATATATGGACTTGTCATCGATGGATTTCATACATTTCTTCAAATCCTCGATATGATCCTTGTTTGGTATGACAATCGATACAAGCGGATTGCCCTTTATCTCATAGCTTACCTGATATTGTCCCAGATTTTGTCCATCCTCCACCGTCGCAGAAAGTCCCACACGCTTCAGGTGTGCCTCAATCGCACGTCTACCCGCATTAAATGCATACAGCTTTGATTCCGGAATCTCCGCCGTCGACACCTTATGTGCACGCCAATGATAAAGCACACGCGGGATATGATGGATTCCGTCTGCCTGCTCAACACACCGGAAGATAAAATCATAATCCTGTGCTCCATTGTATGCCGGATCAAACAGCCCCACCTTTTCAACAAGCGACTTCTCCACCACAAACATATGGCAGATATAGTTGCAGGAACGGAGCAGATCAATGTTGAAATCCGGCTTGAAATTCGGATTGAAGAATGTCTTTCCGGTTTCATCCGTCTTGTCCTCATCCGTGTAGATAACCTGTACCTTCTTTTTATTGAGTGCCTTCACACACTCAAACAACGCATCATTTGTAAATAAATCGTCATGGTCGCCAAGCACGATATAATCTCCGGTCGCAATCTCATATGCCTGATTTGTATTTTCCGATATGCCAAGCGGACCTTCCTGCCTGGCGATATACCGGATCCGTTCATCGCTTTTTTGAAACGTCTCCAGATAGCTTTTCAAACGGCTGCAATCACGGCTTCCGTCCGAAAAGCAAAGCTCCCAGTTGCTGTAGGTCTGCGCCTGCACCGATTCAATCAGCGCCTTCAGATACGTTTCATCACTCTCATAAAGCGGCACCAGAATACTGAATTTCGGCGCATACGAAAAGGTTGTACTTTTCTGCTCGGCAACCTGTTTGTCTGTAAGCAGCTTCTTGCGTGCCCACCGGTTATAATCCTTATGACTAAACGGGCTTGCCACTGTCAGATGCCGCTTAATCTTCGTGCACGTACTGCGAAATCCGAAGGTCTTTGTATTGTTATACACACGCAGCATATTGACATACAGCGTCTGCATATGCTTTCCGACAAAATGACTTCCGTCCTTTTGTATATTTTCCTTTTTCTCATATTTACCGGCCTTTATCTTCATCACAAGACTTTTTTTACTCCAATCAAGCGGAAGTTTCATGGAAAATCCAATCTTGCGAGTCTGTTCACATTCCGTAAAACGACGCATTGCATCCGAACGCATATACCACTCCGGCACATTTTCAGGAAGAGGTACCGGCTCTCCGGTCTTTCGATCCTGCAATGTGATGGTTATATCCTCATAATCAATTGCCCAGCCACGGATGACAAATGCCCCGCCCTCTTCTTTTACAGCGTCAACCGCATAATTGATATCCTGCATCTCTTTGATAATTTTTGCCCCTTTGCACTGGCACAACCGTATCGCGGTTCCATCTGCATTTTTTGCATGCAGCAAAAATGAATCCTTTGCATCAACTTTACATGGAATACAAACGGATATCGTCAATATACGCGAGAATATCTTTTCCTTATTGTGTTGTCTGTTAAATGCGGGAGCCTGAGCCAATTTGCACTCGCATGCAAGTTCTTTCTCCTGTCCATTCCGAACCAGTATTGCACACACTTCCCGGTCTTCCAGAAATTCTGCCGTACAATATCCGGTCGCAACAATCTGTCTTGCAGCCGTCACACCTTTTCTGATTTCCTTAAACAAATAGTCCTGACTCATACATCCTCCGAGAAACTAAGCAATAATTTTATCTTGAATTCTTATCTTATTTTCGTTATAATTATTTTGTTATATGGTCCACAATTTACTAATACCATTCTTATATCAATCTTCCAGTAATTAACCATTGACCATATAGCGCAAACGGGGAACCGGCCCATCCGGTTCCTCGTTTTTTGTTTACACTCTCTTACGCTTCCACACAATCGGACAAAACAGCAGTAAAAGTGGGAATATTTCCAGTCTTCCGGCAAGCATGTTAAACATCAGAATATATTTGCTGAACACTGAAAAATGGGCAAAATTCTCCATCGGGCCTACCAGGCTAAAGCCCGGCCCGATATTGTTAAACGTCGCAGCCACAGCAGTAAAATTCGTCACAAGATCCTTATTCTCCAACGAGATAAGCAGGACGGAAGTGGCAAATATAACGAGATACGTGATGAAGTATACATTTGTAGCACGTATAATCTCGTGTTCAAGCACCTTGCCCTCCACTTTTATTTTCTTGACGGAGCGCGGGTGCAGATACGATATAATCTCTTTAAAAAATGTCTTGACCGCAATGATAAATCGCGATACTTTGATGCCGCCGCCCGTACTTCCGGCGCATGCACCGACAAACATCAAGATGACCAGCACAGTCCGGGATGTCTCCGGCCACATATTGAAATCCGTGCTGGCAAATCCGGTCGTCGTCATAATACTTGCGACCTGGAAAAATGCATGCCGTATATTCTCTGCCGGTGCGTAGGCTGCGAAATGATATAAATTTATAAAAATAATTGTTGCAGACACAAGAATAATGACAAAATACACCCGTACTTCTTCAAACTTCAGTGCATCCCGTATCCTGCCGGTAAAAAGCAGGAAATAAAATCCAAAATTCACACCAAACAGAATCATAAAGATTGTTACGACCCACTGCAGATATGGACTCGTACTTACAAATCCGTCGTTCCAGATTGCAAAACCTCCGGTTCCCGCCGTACCGAATGCCGTCGTAATTGCTCCAAATAACGACATCCCGCCTGCAAGCAGGAAAATCATCTCCAATACTGTGAGTGCAATATAGATGATATACAGATATTTCGCTGTCTGCCGAACCTTTGGCACAAGCTTTCCCACAGAAGGTCCCGGGCTTTCCGCCTTCATAAGATTCATATGGCTTCCACCCGCCATCGGAACGATCGCGAGCAAAAACACAAGTACGCCCATTCCGCCAATCCAGTGACTGAAGCTTCGCCAGAACAGACTACATTTTGACAATGCCTCTATATCAGACAAAATCGTCGCTCCGGTTGTTGTAAATCCGGAAATCATCTCAAACAGGGCATCCGTAAAAGATGGAATATCTCCGTTAATCACAAAGGGCAGACACCCAATCACAGACATCAATATCCAGGAAAGTGCAACCGTGACAAAGCCTTCCCGCAGATAAAAACGCATGTTTTTTGGTTTTTTCAAGACTATCAGCGTACCAAACAGGGCACTTCCCAAAGCCACCCACAAAAAAGCGAGCCCGCTTCCCTCTCCGTATATGGCGGAAACAGCACACGGAAGCAACATAAATGCTGCCTCCAGTTCCATAATCCAGCCTAAAATATACACAACAACCGCATAGTTCATATCAAATCCTCACTTTAAAATATCACTCACATCCGTAAAGCCGGTGTGCGTTGTGACAACAACGACGTAATCCCCCTCGCAGATTATATCCTGTCCACGTGGAATAATAATCTTTCCTTTACGATTCAAGCAGGCAAGCAGCAGATTGTCCTTTAACGCAAGCTCCATAATCGGCTTGCCCGTAACCGGAGAATCCTTCTCCACCTTGAACTCAATCGCCTCCGCGCGATTATCAAATATATGGTAAAGCGTCTCGATATTGCTTCCCACCGAATTTTGCATTGCACGGACATACGCGAGTATCTTTTCCGCTGTAATGTACCGCGGATATACGATACTTCCGATATCCAGTCCGTCAAGCACATCGCTGAATGTGCTTCGGTTAATCTTCGTGATTACCTTCGTGTTCGAGCATTTCTTTGCAAACAATGTGAGCAATATATTTTCTTCATCCAGACCCGTAAGCGGTACAAATGCCTCTGCGCTCTCGATGCCCTCTTCCCGAAGCAAGTCCTCATCCGAACCGTCCCCGTTAAGAATCAGTGCCTTTGGAAGAAGCACGCTCAATTCTTCGCAACGTTTTTTATCAAGCTCCAAAATCTTAACTTCGACACCCGTCGACGTAAGCTGTTTTCCAAGATAGTAAGATGTTTTTCCGCCTCCGATAATCATACAGTTTTTTGCTTTGTGCGTTTCAACACCGATTTTTCGGAAGAATTCCATACTGTTTGTCGGCGTTGCCAGAAATGTAACGGCATCGCCCTCCCGTATAATAAACGAACCATCCGGAATAATCAGATTTCCGTCCCGCTCCACACCACACACAAGCATATCGCAGTTTAGCTCATGCATGGAGGAAATCGGCTTATTGTGCAGAAAATTACCTGCCGGAACCTTAAATTTTACAAGCTCGGCATGGCCGCGGGCAAATGAATTGATTTCAAGCGCCGTCGGCAGGCGAAGCAAACGCGCAATCTCTCTTGCAGTCTCAAGCTCCGGATTGATAATCAGAGAAAGTCCAAGCTGGTTACGTAGATACGAAAGCTCCATGCTGTAATCCGGATTTCTTACACGTGCAATCGCTGCACAATCACCGACCTTTTTGGCAATCGTACAGCACAACAGATTTAACTCATCACTCTCGGTTACTGCAATCAGCACATCAGCATCCCGGATACCTGCCTCAATCTGCACACTATAGCTCGCACCGTTTCCGGTAAGCCCCATGACATCATAGGACTCCGTAATCCGCTGTACAACGTCGGAGCGCTGGTCAATCACGGTGATATCATGCGCCTCAACACTCAGCCGCTCCACCAGTGTACTGCCTACCTTGCCACAGCCAACGATGATAATATGCAAACCCTGTTCCCGTTTCGCTGATTTTTTTTCGGAACTTTTTTTTGATAATTTCATTTCCCTGCTCTCCTCATTTTCACACACCTGACCATGTAATTGCCGGAGATAATTCCATATTTCAGTTTTAGTCTTTACTAATAGCACATGGTTATGGCTATTCTACCACACTTGTTCCATTGTCACAAGGAAATGATACACGAAACCGCGTTCCGAAATCCGGTCTGGACAATACATCGATTTTTCCTTCATGAGCATCGACAATCCATTTTGCGATGGAAAGTCCAAGTCCCGAACCGCCGGTCTGTCCGTTTCTCGCTTCATCTGACCGGTAAAACCGCTCGAAAATGTGCACGACATCCGCTGCCTGCATGCCGATGCCCTCATCCTGTACCTGATAAAACACGCGGTTTTCTTCCTGACCGACAGATAAGGTAATGGTATCCCCCTTCTCGGAATATTTCGCTGCATTTTGCACAAAGATTCGAACGGATTGTTTGAGCATCGCTACATCCCCATACATCGGAATACCCGGTCGTTCCTCAAATGCATACACATGCTCACTGTCTATCATCATGGATTCCTCATATACTTCCCGCATCATATCTGAAAGGTCAAAACTTATCGGCTTCAATGTATTGCGGCCGCTGTCGCCCCGCGCCAAAAAGAGCAGCTGCTCAACAAGCTCCTTCATATGCTCGGACTCCGTTTTCAGCGCTTCGATGGACTCCTCCAAGACATTCGGATCCTCTTTTCCCCATCGGTCAAGCATATTGACATAGCCCTGAATCACCGAAATCGGCGTGCGAAGCTCATGGGATGCATCCGACACAAACCGCGTCTGCTGCCGTCTGCTCTCCTGCATCCGCGCAAGCAGATTATTTAATGCAATCTCGATACTCTGCAAATCCTTATCTCCGGTCGATATGTGAATGTCTGACGCATCCACCGACACATTTGATATCGCCTGCTCAAGATGCTCCAGATTTGCCTCCGACGCACTCAGGTTTGAAATCGCCTCCGCCCGCACGGCAAGATCATTCAACGGGCGCAGCTTCCGCCTGATTCCACTTGTATCAAAGCATGCCCCAAGCAGCTGTGCCAGCTCCACGCAAAGAAGCACCGCAAACGGAAGCAGTGTATAATCAAAAAAATCGTGCACCAGATATGACTGGCTCACGTCCTGATAGGTTGTTGTGACTTCAAGTGTCTGGTAGGAATCCCCTTTCCATTCCCACGTTATATCCTCACAATTTCTCCATCCATCTCCACTTACACTCTCCGCGCGCCACGCCATAAATGTAAGAACGAGCAGCGCAGCTATCACAATATCCAGTCCAAGCAGCGAAAAAAAGCGCTTGAACCAGAAGCTCGCATTGATCCGGCGCGCGATAGAGGTCGTTTTTTTATTTTCGCGTTCATC
>JBJEMZ010000219.1:0-6281 GCA_051879935.1 Wujia sp. | reverse complement strand
AAGCAGGTCTATGGACAGAAGATTTACAAGATTGCTGTGGATGCGGGGCTTTCCTGTCCGAACCGGGATGGAACCCTTGATACGCGCGGATGCATATTCTGCAGTGCCGGCGGAAGCGGTGACTTCGCAGTGGCGATTGCGGAAGCCGGGTATGAACACCGATCTGCTGCGGATGAATCGGTCGTAAATCGGGGATGTAGTTCACGTGAAGTGTATCACCGGGAGTATGCAGGCCGGGATAACAGCAGTGAGGTGCGCAGGACACTGGATGTCTCCCGTCAGATTGCACGGGGCAAGGCAAGGTTCAATAAGAAGGTCGGCGAGCGATTTGTCATCTATTTTCAGGCATATACAAACACCTATGGAGAGCCTGCGTATCTGGAGCGCATCTGGCGTGCGGCACTAGATGATGATGCAGTCGTAGGCATCAGCATCGCGACGCGACCGGATTGTCTTGGACTTGCGGGGGCAGGACTTGTGGGGCAACGGGAAGACGATGCGATGGAGGAAACGCCGCTTTCTCTCCTGACAAGGCTGTCATCGGAATATCGCAAAAAAGGAAAGTTTATCTGGATTGAACTTGGACTGCAGACAATCCATGAAAAATCAGCTGCTTATATACGTCGCGGATATCCGTTATCTGTGTATGATGCTGCGGTAAAAGCACTTGCGGAACGGGAAATACCTTATATCACGCATATTATCCTGGGGCTTCCGGGTGAGACAGCGGATGATATGTATGACACGGTGCGTTATGTATGTGCACAGTCTCCGTCAAAGCCGCAGGGGATAAAGCTACAATTACTACATGTCCTGCAGGGCACGGATTTATGTGCAGAATATAAGAAAGGTGCGTTTTCAGTGTTTTCGATGGAGGATTATATCGAGACGGTTATCTCCTGTCTGGAGATAATCCCACGGGATATTGTGATTCACCGGGTGACCGGAGATGGACCGAAATCGATTCTTGTCGCACCTCTTTGGTCAGCGAATAAGCGTCTGGTTTTAAATACGCTTCATAAAAGGATGCGGGAAAGCGGAAGAAGACAGGGCACGAAAACTGATTACTGAATGGAACAATAGTTAATAATTATTTGGAACAATAGAAACTTCCGGAATGGCAAAAAAGTGCCGTTCCGATTTTTTTTTGCCAATTTTTCCAAGTAAATAAGCCATTTTTGTTGGTTGCTACAAACTGGTGCTTTACATTTTTTGTGTGGCAATGGTATAGTCAGCTCGTAGCAGGGAAACACCTTTCCGGTGATGACAGGCTACAATCATTTATCAAAAACAGTCAAAATGTTTTCCGGTAAATAACGCAAACATTTACAAGTAAATCCATGAAAATAAAGGATGCAGAGTTTATGAATAACTATGCCTTGTTAAGCTCTGTCTTATTTTGGCGACCCAATTAGGTTATTGCCGGAAAACAGGTTGATTGTAGTGTGAAAACACAGTTAGGAGGTGTGATATTTGGCAGATAGTTCTTAGCATATGGTTGCTTGGTGCAGTGATTATTGATTTTAGGACTTACAGGATTCCGAACCGGCTTACACTTCCGGGCTTTTTCCTTGGAATCGGAATTCGGTGGTATCTGTATGGACTTCCGGGTGTGGGACAGGGTGCGGCAGGTTGCCTGATTGCAATTTTGGCATTGCTTGCGCTATTTATGTTTCGGGTACTCGGAGCAGGAGATATCAAGCTGCTTGCGGTTGTGGGTGCATTTACCGGATTTGGCATCTGGAATGTGTTGCTTTACACCTGCATTTGTACCGGCGTTTTAGGAATCATGAAATTGCTGCATGTTTGGATTACAGATCGGAATGGACATCCGGAGGAAGCATTTCCTGACCGGAACGGGCATTTGAGAGGAACAAGGATGCACATGTCACTTCCGATTGCTCTTGGCAGTGTGATGTTTATGGCAGGAGGATGGTAGTGTGGCATATAGGGTTGGATTACTCGATTATGATACAGCATATCAAAATGCATTGATGGAGTATTGGAATTTGCGTGCTGCGACTCCGGTTCAGCTGTTTGTGTTTTCAAAACCAAAGATGCTTGAACAATTTCTTGCGACGAATGCATTGAGTCTGCTGCTTGTGGGAGATGAATTCGCGGATTTGTGTGCAGATTGCCCTGTAATTGTGCTGACAAAATACAGGGAATATGCAAATCTGCCGCGGTATATGTTTCGTTATCAGAATGCGGAGAAGCTCTTAGATAATCTGATGCAGTTCATAGCACAGGACACGAAACAGGAAATCGGAACAAGCATTTTTCTGGCAGTTTATTCGCCCCTTGGACGATGTGGGAAGACAATGTATGCAAGGTGGCTTTGCTCGCAGTATGCAAACAGTCTGTATGTCAATTGGGAGGGGTTTACGGCTTCAGAAAAGGACAGGGAAGCCGGAAGTCATTTCCTCTATTGCATGAAAAGCAGAAATGAGTCCTGTTTTGCGCTTTTGGAGGAGCAAAAACCTTCCGAAATTGCGGCACCAAGCGGCTTTCAGGACATTCGGCAGATAGAGATGGAGGATCTGAAGTGGTTTCGGGAAGGACTGACAATGCGGAAAATATATGATTGTATTGTCTTTGACATCGGACCAACCGTACTTTCAGATTATTCGATATTCAGTCAGTTTGACCGTGTGCTCATTCCCGTACTTTCAGATACGGTATCACAAAGCAAGATAAGGGATTTTGAACGAATACTCAGGCAGGAAACCGGAGATGCAGGTATGGATAATCTGCAGTATATCGAGACGGAACAAATCAGATGGGATATCCCTATATGAGGATGGAAAATTCCATAAATGATAAGGAGGCAGGTATGACAATTGCAGGAAAAATACCGGATTCATTGCGGGAACGTTTGAAGACAAAGGTGATGATGAGTCTTGATTTGTCCAGGGATATGGAGGACGCGGAGATAGGAAGAATCATTGACCGGTGCATCTTGGAAGAGACGAAGGAAACGTATGTGCCGCTCAAGGAGAAAGTAGGTCTACGTGTGGAATTGTTTAATAGCTTAAGACGGCTGGATGTGCTCACGGAACTTTTGGAGGATGATTCCGTGACAGAGATTATGGTGAATGGAGTTGCGGAGATTTTTGTGGAGCGTGACGGTGCGATTACACGGTACGGGAAAGCTTTTGAATCCCGGGAAAAGCTGGAACATGTGATACAACAGATAGTCGGTGACTGTAATCGGAGAGTCAACGAAGCAAGTCCGATTGTGGATGCAAGACTTCCGGATGGCTCCAGGGTGAATATTGTGACTACACCGGTTTCTTTGAGTGGTCCGGTTATCACAATCCGGCGGTTCCCGAAGGAACGTATTACGATGCAGAAGCTGATTGCATTCGGAAGTCTGACCAAGGAGGTTGCTCGGCTGTTGGAGATTTTCGTACAGGCAAAATACAATATTTTTGTATCAGGTGGAACCGGCTCAGGCAAAACGACATTTTTAAATGCGCTGACCGATTTTGTGCCGGAGGACGAACGGATTATTACAATTGAGGATTCCGCTGAGCTGCAGATTAGAGGCGTGAAAAATCTCGTTCGGTTAGAAGCAAGAACAGCGAACCTGGAAGGAGAAAATGAGATTACAATCCGGGATTTGATAAAAACCAGTCTCCGGATGCGACCGGACAGGATTATTGTTGGTGAGGTCCGGGATGCGGCTGCAATCGACATGCTGGCAGCCATGGGAACAGGACATGACGGCTCGATATCCACCGGGCATGCAAACTCTGCGGAGGATATGCTTGCCCGGTTGGAAACGATGGTGCTGATGGGAATAGATCTACCGCTTCCGGCTATAAGACGACAGATTGCATCTTCGGTGGATCTCGTAATTCATCTCGGAAGGCTGAGGGATAAGAGTCGCAAATTGTTGAAGATAAGTGAGGTAAAGGGTATGGAACAGGGAGAAATAACATTGAATACATTGTTTGAATATAAGGAGAGAGGTGTGGAACGGGGCAAGGTACTTGGAGAGCTTCGCAAAATCAATGAATTGCTGCATATAGAGAAGCTGCAGAGTGCCGGGTTGCTTGATTTATACAGGGAGATGCAACATGGATTACCGTGTGTTTAGGGCAGACAGGAGATTTGTGGTGTCTGTCGTGATGATTAGTGCAGGGCTTTCCGTGGCAGTGAGTCTGTTATTTTATGATACATGGTGGGGGATGCTTTCCGCGCTTGTTTTCTTTCCGGTGGTATGGAAGGAGATGAAAGTAAAATATCTGCATAAGCGCAGGAAGGAGATGAAAATGGAATTTCGGGAGACGATTATTCTGCTTTCCGGCAATCTTGAGGCCGGATATTCACTGGAAAATGCAATGACAGAGACATATCGGATGCTTTCGAACGGAAAGCTGTCTTATCCCATTATGCTTAGGGAATTGTACCGGATTGTAAATGGCATTGCCTGTGGACAGAGTGTGGATGAATTGTTCCTGGAATTTGGAGAACGAAGCGGAGTACAGGAGATTCTGGATTTTGCCGGATTGCTACAGTCTGCAAAGCATTTTGGAGGCAATATCAGCAGATTGATTCGTCAGACTGCAACAAATTTCACGGATGCGGCGATGATTGAAACGGAAATTGATACACTGGTTTCGGCAAAACGGTTGGAAGGGCGCATTATGCTTGCAGTTCCATTTCTGATAATCGTTTATTTGAGGCTTTTAAATCCGGAATATGTTCAGGCACTTTACGTCGCAGGAGGAAATATAATTATGACAATTTGTCTGATTGTAATTGGTGTAGTAGCTGTTTGGATAGAAAAAATAGTAAGAATTGAGGTGTGAAATATGATAGTGATATGTATTTTGATACAGGTGTCAGGTATATTGCTTGCCATCCTGTCACGAATTCATTTCAGTAAATACAAAGATACGGAGAACATAAAACAGGCGTCTGTGTTGGAGCGAGAGGAGATACTTGGACAAAATAGAGTGAAAAAGATGCTTGCCTGCAGCATTGCAATATTGTTTGCGAGTGCATCCTTGACGGAGATGCTTGTATGGAAGGGTCGAAGGTCAGAAAAAAACAGTAATCCTGTGATTACAAGAACAGAATATGCCGGAGATGTTCAAACAGAGGATATCTGGTTGACATATGATGACAAAAAATATGCATATACATTGGAGGTGAATCCAATGGAATACACAGAGGAAGAATTTCAGAAGCTGGCACAGGAGAAAGTCGGAGACATAAAACGTAATATGCTTGGAAATAATACGGATTTTAGTCATGTAACCGAAGATCTGAAGCTGCCATATGGAGATGAAATGGGAATATTCGCATATAGCTGGATATCGGACAACCCACAGATTGTTTCCTCCTATGGAACAGTGAATACGGAAGATGTTACGGATACGGCGGCGGTAACGCTGACACTTCGCGTATCCTATCTCTCCTATATGCTGGAAGAAGACATTCCGCTTACTGTTGTGAAGGAAATGCGTAGGGAAAGTGCGGTAACAGATACTTTGGAAGCACTTCGGCAGCTGGAACAGGAAACAAGAACAAAACAAAGTGTAACATTGCCAAAGGAGTACGAGGGCGTGGAGATTGCACTTCGAAATGATATGGAATCAAAGGCAAAACGCTGCCTGGTGGCGGGTGTTGCTTTGGCACTTTTGATGGTTCCGCTTGCAAGATTAAAGATGCGGGATGACGGTAAGAAGAGGGATGATACGCTAAAAAAACTATATCCGTCATTTGTTAATTCGTTGTGGCTTTTACTTGGAAGCGGTATGACAATCCAAATGGGAATACGGCAGATTATATCCGGAATGGAAGACGATGTGTTGTTAAAAAGAGAGTTAGAATATGCGTTGCATCAGATAGAAAACGGCAGTGAAG
This sequence comes from Wujia sp., assembly GCA_051879935.1. Classification (GTDB taxonomy): domain Bacteria; phylum Bacillota; class Clostridia; order Lachnospirales; family Lachnospiraceae; genus Coprococcus_C. The sequence goes on along the minus strand of JBJEMZ010000219.1, from coordinate 404 downwards.
AAGCATGGACCTACGAGCAGCTAGGACGCAGGCTTCATGTGCCTGAGTATTATCAGCTGATGCAGCATTTGAGTCAGCATATTCGTATGGGCACAAAGGATTTAAGAAATCTGATGGAGACAGAGACACAGATTGCCTTGAAGAAAAGACGAGAGTTCGCAAAGAAACAGGGCGAGGAGGCCTCTACGAAGCTGCTGTTCCCGATGGTGGTGCTGCTTGCGACCGTTATGCTGCTTGTCGTATATCCGGCAGTGACAGGTTTTTAAGAAAGGTTGTGAACTGTATGAGAACCTTAAAACGATTTATGACAGAGGAAGATGGTATGGGCGTTGTTGAGGTTATCTTGATAATTGTGGGAATATTCACCCCCTATTATGGGGTGGGTATAAGGTGTATGGCGTAAG
>JBJEMZ010000218.1:0-6285 GCA_051879935.1 Wujia sp. | reverse complement strand
AAGATTTAGTAGAATGTCCTCATTGTCATGAAATGAGAGATAGTAAAGCATATTATTGTAGGCATTGTAATATGCCGTTTTAAAATAAGAAGTCAGAGCAACTAGAAACTGGCGTTTTTAGAACGATTACAAATAAAATTTACAAATTATTAGTGGCAAATAACAAAATCAAATATTTGTCTTAACATGGTTAGAGAATGAGGAGGATTGGTATTATGATGTCAGAAGCAAAGGTTTTGAAAAAATTAGATATTTCAGATTTTAGGCACCTTACAAAAGATAAGGTTATAAAGATGGCATCCATGCTCGATAAGATGGATCCAGAAGTGGCAAAGAAGGCGCTTGAGCAGTTCCCAGAGTTTGCTAACACAATTAAAGAAATACTGGCAGAATATAAGGAGTTTTTGGATAAAGGTCTTGAGTCTAATAATGAGAGTGTAAAGGCTGTTTATGATACTTATAATTCAGTGATATCTTCTCTTCAAAAGGAATTGGAAAACGAAAATCTTACATTTGAACAGAAGAAATATATTATTGAACAGATGAAGGATGTTGCTGAAAAAGTTGATAAGAAAGATACTGAAACAAAAAGATTTATTATAGGTATGTTTGCTTTGAAAACTATTGTAGTAGGTGGAGCAGTAGCAGTTCTAGCGACTGTTCTTGGCGGGAGTACGAAGATAGAAACTGATGATGTTGATAACGAAGCTTAGGATCTGTACTATGATGCGAGGTAAAGGAAATACCGTTTCTTTTTTTCGCGAAAAACGTATTCCTTTTTCTGAGTAATCACATGACTCAAAAAATATTTGACTGCACCATTCGTGCAGTCATAAGGTGGAAAAAGATAATTTATGGGAGGTTTTACGTTATGGGAAAAACAAAGAAAAAGATGCTTGGTTTTTGGATAGGATTGGCAGGAGCGCTGCTCACGATGGGATCATTGTACATGCCGTTTGCGGAGGCGGGAGCGGAGAGTAAATCACTTGTTGGAATGGCAAGACTTTATGTTGGATCGGACTCGGCTGCGTGGCACAACAAAACCTATGAGACATTTTACAAGATATTTGTACCGGCTATGGTAATACTGATTTTTACATTTGCACTGGTATACATATTTAAGAATCGAAAGATGAAACCGGTTGGGATGATTGTATCGAATATCCTGACAATTGCGACATATGAGATTCTGAAATGGGATTTTGCAGATAGAAGAGTGGTGCCGGGCGCATGCGATAAGGGGATTGCATTTACGGTGATATATATTGCATTTGCAATAATGACAGCCGGGACGGTTGTAAGAATGATTGAGAGGAAAAACAGGATTGCTCGAATGAAAGAATAATCTGTAGAAATTAGTGAGAGGACGGCTGAAAAGTCGTCCTTTTGTTTTAAAATAATCATTCTAAACGGGAATCTCGGTTACAAAAAGAGATTGTCGTTTACAAGATGAAACTTCTCGTCTTACAAACGGGACTCTCGGGCTACCATTTACCCTGTATAATCATAATTGCATTTCTAATGTTTAATAAAATTGACAAATGCAAATAATTAATTTAATATATTAAACATAAGAGGTGATACTATGAGCAAAAAATCAGTGGTGATTATGCCGGATACAGAAAAAATTTTAGAAACAATGGGTGAGCAGATTAAAATGGCCAGACTGCGCCGTAATTTTACTACTGAGCTGGTGGCGGAAAGAGCCGGTATTAGCAGAGCAACATTGTGGGCGGTGGAGAAAGGAACGCCGTCGGTAGCAATAGGAACTTATGCAGCGGTGTTACATGCATTGGGAGGCATGGATAAGGACTTGGAATTAATTGCGCAGGATGATGAGTTTGGCAGAAGAATACAGGATATGAATTTAGTGACTCCGAAGCGGGCAAAAAGGAAGTAGGTATTAGATGGAAAACATAAATGAAATTTATGTATATGAAAATTGGAAATCCGATACTCCATCCCTGATAGGAACGCTGTATGTGGATGGTGGCAGAGGCAAACAAATCGTGTCCTTTGCATATGATGATGAATGGTTAAGTGATTTGACGAATAATGTGAGCTTAGATCCTGATTTGAGAATGTTCAAAGGGCGTCAGTATGCGCCTGCGGATAAGGTGATGTTTGGGGTGTTTGAAGATTCCTGTCCGGATAGATGGGGACGCCTTTTGATGAAGAGACGAGAGGCAATTGTTGCAAAAAGGGAGAAACGAAAGCCAAGAACCTTAACCGAGGTAGATTTCCTGATAGGTGTCTATGATGAGACGAGAATGGGAGGATTAAGGTTTTCTGCATCGAAAGGCGGTGCTTTTCTGTCTGATGATAAAGAATTTGCAACACCTCCATGGACAACACTTCGTAAGCTGGAATCTGCTTCCCTGGCATTTGAGAAAAATGAGGATGGCATGGAAGAAAAGTGGTTAAAACAGCTGGTAGCACCGGGTTCTTCTTTGGGTGGTGCCAGACCCAAGGCCTCAGTTCTTGCGCCGGATGGTTCTTTGTGGATAGCTAAGTTTCCATCAAAGCACGATGAAATAAATGTTGGCGCGTGGGAAATGGTTGTTCATGATTTGGCTGTCATGTGTAATCTGAATGTGCCGGATGCGAAACTGGAGAATTTCTCGAAAGCAGGAAGCACTTTCCTGACAAAACGGTTTGACAGAGAAGGCGATAAAAGAATCCATTTTGCATCGGCAATGACACTGCTGGGCAAGCAGGATGGTGCAGATGCATCGGAAGGTTCCGGCTATATGGAAATTGCATCTGTCATAACGGCAAATAGTGTTTCTCCTAAAAAGGATCTGTTTGAGCTGTGGCGCAGGATTGTTTTTAACATGGCAGTGTCCAACACAGATGATCATTTGAGAAATCATGGATTTATTTTGAAAGAAAATGGATGGAGCCTGTCGCCACTGTACGATGTGAATCCTAACATCTATGGAGATTCATTATCGCTCAATGTGGATAGCGACAGCAATCTGATTGACTTTAATTTGGCACTGTCTGTCGCAAAGATGTATGGTTTGACAGATGCGCAGGCATTGGAGGAGTTGAAGGAGATAAAGCATATTGTGGAAAGTAATTGGAGAAGACTTGCACAGCAATATGGATTAAGCAGAGGCGAGATTGAGGGGATGGCACCGGCATTTGATATGGAGTATAAGTCGTAGGTTTATACAGAAGAATTTCAGCCACACAGTGCCACAAACCCTGAACATCAGGATTTGTGGCACTTTTTGTTTACTGGATGACGGTGTGGGAAAAAATTGTTTAATATACTAACATTTTGTGGTATAGTTTAGAGTGCAGAGTTTTAAACAAATGAAATGGTATGTGTGGGATGTGCCATCTTTGGAGAATGGGTATGACCGGATTTGACATGTAATCGAAAGGAAGAATAAGACCATGAGAGAGAAACGGAGCCTTTTGGGCTTGGAAATCGGTTTGCTATTGTCTGCGATTGTTATAATGTGTCCATATCGTTATACGATTGCATCCGATAATATTTTAATAAAAGTGATTACAATCGGATATGTAGTCATGGCCTTTCTGATGTCGGTTGTGATTATGCTGGGTATATTCAATAACAATAAAATAGACCCGATGGAAAGAAAAGAAAATCTGCTGAAAGAATTGCAGGAGGAAGCGCAAAAGAAAAAAGCTGCGCAATTTTATTTCCGCATTTCTACACAATGTTCCCAGCTGACTGAAAAATGTGCATTAGTCAAAGAATGTCTCGTTCATAATTTTGGAGAGGACGGGCAGACAGGCACGTTGGAAGAGCTGGTAAAAAAATATGAGGCCATTTTCTATCATAATATTGATAAGGCGCTTGGTCGTTTACGTCTGATTGACAGTGCCAAAACGAGAATCTATTATTCGATTGATGAACTGGTAAAAGACGATGTCTGGGAGCATGCGACACTGAAAAAGAGCACGGAATTAGAACAGGAAGAGTTTGAAGTTTATCTCTCTCATATTGCGGAATTACATAGATTGTATAATGAAAATGGAAGAATCGTAAATGAAATTGACAAATTGTTGATTGAACTTACGAACTTAAATGATTCAAGCAAAGACAATGATTTAAATGAATTAAAAGATTATATCGGTGCACTGCAGACATTAAATTCACAGATGTGCGAGGATGAAGAAATAGAAAAAATCATGATGAAGTATTAAGGAGGAAAGACCATGACAAACAAAAACATTAAGGCACTGAGTATTACCATTATATCGTTATTTGTTTTGGTATGTATGATTGTTATTGGGGTATCGGTTGGAAAATCGAAACACAAAGACGGGAATACAGATGGAAATACGGAAACGGGAAACCGGACAGAAGTGCAGATGAATGAGGAAGATGCAAGGGCAGACCTGCAGGAAAAAGCAGATGCAGTTCATGCAACGCAGGGAGAGTTAATCAAGGCTTCCGTTGATTTGTCAGAGAGTTCTTTGGCAAATGAGGTTCCACCAATCGATGAATATCCATTATCTGTGACAAGTAATGCAGATGTCGTGATAGAGATATTTGCCACATCGGAAAAATCGGGCAGCGGAAATGACGGATGGATAAACGATATGGCAACACAATTTAACCAGCAAAAATATACGACTTCGGATGGAAAGACAATCGGTGTCAATATTCGTCCTATGGCATCGGGACTTGGTTCGGATTACATTGTATCCAAAGCATATCTGCCAACTGCATATACACCATCGAATGAGCTGTTCGGCTCCATCACAATGGCACAGGGGGGAGATATTCAGTTGGCGGAGCCGGTGTTAGTGAAGAATACTGCCGGGGTTTTAATATCAAGCAAGGTATATGATACGATTAAAAGTAAATATGATGATGTCAATATTCAGACCATTATTCGGGCAACCGAAGACAATGTCATTGCCATGGGATATACAAATCCGTTGTCAAGTGCAACGGGGTTAAATTTCCTTGTTACAACATTATATACATATGACAATAACAATATTTTGAGTGATGAAGCTACGGAGGGATTTCGGAATTTCCAAAATAACGTGCCTTATGTAGCGTATACAACACTTCAGATGCGGGAATCGGCAAAAAGCGGTTCGTTAAGCGGAATGGTCATGGAATATCAGACTTATATCAATGACGAAGAGCTGTCGGACAATTATACGTTTATTCCATTTGGAGTTGCACACAATAACCCATTGTATTCGGTTGGCGAGTTGTCAAGTGACGAGCAATATGCGTTAGATGAATTTATCAAATACTGTAAGACGGACAATGCACAGGCTTTGGCAACAGAGTATGGCTTTAACCAATATGATTATGATGTGACGGTTGATTTAAGCGGATTTTCAAACAGAGATATTGTATCCGCACAGGATTTGTGGAAGGAAAACAAGGATTTAGATAAAGATATTATCGCGGTGTTTGTTGCGGATGTGAGCGGTAGTATGAGCGGGGAACCGATTAATCAGTTAAAAACATCCCTGATAAACGGTATGAAGTATATTGGCGATAATGTCCAGGTCGGACTGGTTTCCTATAGCAGCGATGTGACAATCAATCTGCCGATTGCAAAATTTGATTTGAATCAAAGAGCCTATTTCCAGGGGGCTGTAGAAAATTTGTATGCAAATGGCGGCACCGCATCCTATGATGCGTTAGTCGTGGCTGCACAGATGATCGAAGAAGCAAAGGCTCAAAATCCAAATGCAAAGGTGATGTTGTTCCTGCTTAGCGACGGACAATGTAATGAAGGATATTCTCTGGATGAAATATCGACGATTATGGACGTGCTGGATACGCCAATCTGTACAATCGCTTATGGTGAGGAAGCGGACAAAGATGAACTGGCAAGGTTGTCGTCCATTAACGAGGCAGCAACCATCAATGCAAATTCAGATGATGTAGTGTATAAGATTAAGAGTTTGTTTAATTCTGAGATGTAATCAATAATATGGGAAAAAAGATGGCTTCAAAATTTCATAGGATGAAAGCGGAAGACTACAAAAAGCATGTTGAGGCAAACCATAAAAAGCCGGAAATAAAGATTCCTTCGGCGGTTGCAAAACAGTTTGAAGTGGATGAACTGCGGGAAAATGGAAGAATTTGTTATCGCCTTGTACCGAAGCAGGGATTTGACGGAACCTATATCATGTACCTGTATTCGAGTAAGCTATGTATGCGTATCAATGCTGCCGAGTGGATGTTTATTGCCAAGGTGGCACTTGCCTGTCATGCAGGAATCTTCCTGCCGATTTATCCGCTTGCTCCGGAGCATTGTTGCCGGGAGGTAT
>JBJEMZ010000217.1:0-6292 GCA_051879935.1 Wujia sp. | reverse complement strand
ATATCAGGCAGGAACCCGGATACCCGGGATTTGTATGAGGAGTATTATGCAAATGCGGGCGTGTACGATATCGTGACGCGGATGATAAAAAAACTGAATCTGAACATTTACGAATACAAGGATGCTATCTATTTGACGGCAGGAGAGGGAAACCGGATATTCGGATATACAAATGATGACATGAAGCGACTGCTCGGTCTTCGTTTAAATCGTGAACTGTACATGGTGTATTTTATCATGTACAATGCCTTGCTCCTTTTCTATCAGGATTCTGCATCCTATCAGGTAAAGGAATATGTGAGGCTTGAGGACGTGTTAGAACAGGTATCTGCATATCTTTCTGCCATCACGAAGGATTTGTCTGTCTACTCGATGAGCAGTGTGGAGGAGGAGAGCTTTCAGGCGCTTGCACTGCTTTGGGATGAGCTGCCTCTTGTCACTTCAGATGAGAAGGATAAAACCAGAGCTTCTCGTGCCTCCCGTACCGGATATGTGAAGCTGACATTTAATTTTCTGCAGGAGCAGAAGCTGTTTGTGGCGGTGGAGGACCGCTATTATCCGACCGACCGTTTTCACGCAATTGTAGAAAATTACTTCGAGGAATATAAAGGAAAGCTTTATAAAGTACTGGGAGGTGACGAGAATGCCTAGTATCAACCGAATACGTGTCAATAATGTGAAATACAATTTCGGAACGCAGTATTATGATGATTTTACGATGCGTATGTACGGAAAGAATACATTATATGACTTAGCGAACGGCGGCGGAAAAAGTGTCCTTATGCTTTTGCTGCTGCAGAATATGATTCCGAACTGTACCCTCGATGAAAAGCAGCCGATTGAAAAGCTTTTTCGGACCGGAAACGGCAATACAACAATTCATTCCCTGATCGAGTGGAAATTAGACGAGCAGGATCGCACGGAAGGATACCGTTACATGACAACCGGTTTTTGCGCCAGAAAGGCGAAGGAAGCAGAAGGCGAAGCGGAAAACAAGGATGTTGCTGCGATTGAGTATTTTAATTACTGTATCTTCTACCGGGAATATAACAAAAACGATATTGTAAATCTTCCGCTTTCAAAGGATGGGGAGCGGATTACGTTTCAGGGACTTCGCAATTACTTAAAGGAGCTTGAACACAGAGATATGTCGTTAAAGGTCTGTATATTTGACCGGAAGGGCGAGTATCAGAGGTTTATAAGCGGCTATGGACTGCATGAGAGCCAGTGGGAGATTATCCGTGGCATCAACAAGACAGAGGGACATGTCCGCACGTACTTTGAGACAAATTACAAGACAACCAGAAAAGTGGTGGAAGACCTTTTAATCGAGGGCATCATCGAGAAGGCCTATGCGGTAAAGACGATGCGGGATGGTGAGGATTCCGATACGATGGCGAAGCTTTTGCTTGACATCAAGGAACAGCTTACGATTCTTGCAAAGAAGAAAAAGGATATCGCAAGCTATGACCATCAGGCAGAGTTGATCGAGGTGCTGCGTGACAAGGTGGCATCGTTTATGGATTTATATCAGGCGCAGTCTGCATTTACCGGACGGCTTGCGGATATCTGTGTAACCGGCGAGGAATTTGCGAAAAATGACTCGGATAAAATGGAAGAGTATGAAACTGCCCGGGATGAAAAACGACGTCAAAAGGATGAACAACGAAGAAAGATGGCTTGCCTTTCCGTGTCGAGAGATAAAAAGAAGCTTTTGACATTGCATGCGGAAGCAGATGCATTGAAGGAGCGGGTAAGCGGACAGGAAGAGCGGCTGAAAAATCTGCAGTATGACCTGGCAGAGAAAGAGAGCATCAATGAGTATATTGAATATATGCAGAACCGGGACACATGCAAGGAGATGGAAGCGCGCCTGATGGCGCAGATGCAGGATTCTACATTTGATAAAGAACTGCTTGCAACCTATGCGTATAACATAAAGATGCGGATGGATGTGCAGATGACGGATCTGCGCGGCCAGATTGAGACACTGACAAATGCATTGCAGCAGGCAAAGGCAAAAGGCGAATATCAGCAAAAGCTGCTCTCGGAGGTAAATGCTTCCCTTGCGGTTGCAAGACACAGTAAGCAGGCGGCTGATGCGGAAATTGAGCAGTTGTCCAGACAGCTTTCAAAAATCCGTATGGAGATGCACCAGATTCGATTTACGAATGTTTCGGAGCAGGTAAAGGAAAATCAGGATATACTTTCTGACATCCGTATGAAAAAAGAGGAGCAGGAGGCATTGCTTGCCGTAAACAGACAGACTTCGGAAGAGGAAAAGGAGTGTCTGATTACCCTTCGTGCAAAGAAGACGGAAAATGAACAGCTTCGGGCAGAGCTTGAGAAAAAGGAACAGGCATACCGGGAAGCAGCAGAGAAGCTACAGAAGATTCAGACAATATATGGGGCCGGTGATATCGAAGCGTTAAAGGATATTATATCCGGTCGTATCGAGGATGCGGTGCTTGAAATCGCAACCCTGAAAAAAGAAGCGCTTGAGAGTACAAAAAATGCGGAACGGCTTGCTGAAGGCCGTCTGCTTGGAGTATCCCGTGCCGCACAAAAGGTATTGGATTATATCGAGACAAGACATGGAACCGGTGCCATGTACGGTATGGATTTTGTATCTGCACTGCCACCGGACAGACAGACCGCTGTGCTTTCCGCAAATCCACAGCTTGTGTATGGCGTGATTGTGGATGATTTTGAGACACTTGCAGAGGACCAGAATATCCGGAATGTGGATACCGGCAATGTCCCGGTGTATATATATGACCGGGAACGTATGGATGATATGGCAATGCATTTCGGAGAGAATGTATTTGCGGTTTCAGCATCGCCGGAATATCTGACGGATGCAGAGACAATCAGTGACCGTGTGACAAAGGAGCGGGAACGGGAAAAGGAAATAAAGGACCGGCTTTCGATGAAAATCGAGATGCTTGCTGCCTATCGGGAAGACCAGACATTTGTCATCCGTCTTTCCGACAGCGAGCTCCTTCGGGCCGGAGAAAAGCTGATTTCGGCACGAAAAGAGGCAGCGGAGCTTGAGAAGCAGCTCTCGGAATGCATGGATCGATTGGAGCAGCTTTCGAAGGAGGCAAAACAGGCTGAACAGGCATGTGAAACCTATCAGACGGAATATGAGGAATGTCTTGCAGATTTGAACCGGCTCTATACGGTGGAGCAACTGTCAGGGGTGATTGAAAATCAGGAGAAAATCGCAGCACAGGCAGAGACGGATGAAAAACGGCTCGACGAGCAGAGAGAAACCTTGCTCGCACAGACGGGAACCGAGGAGCTTGATACATTGGAAACCGAGGCCCGCATCAAGAGCCTGCGTGACAGTTTAGATGCACTTGTCACAGAGTGGAAGCAGAACTATGAAGCATACTATGATGTGGAACAGGACTATGATGTTCTCACGATTGCAGATGCGGATTTGAAGGCGCGGTTCCGTGTCATGGTGGATGATAATAAGGAGGATGCCCGGGCATTAGAGGATAAACAGCTTGTTGTCCGCACCCTGCAGGCATCGATGGAAAAGGCGATAAGAAATATTGAAAGCCGCGGTGTTTCCGTAAAAGAGCTAGCGGATTTAGAAAGCCGGAATCTGCTTTATGTGTCGGATGAAAATGTGCTTTCTGCATGTAAAACTCAGATTAGTCAGACGAAGGATATGATGCGGACTGACGAGCGGAAATTGCAGGAGAAACGTTCGGAGGCGGATAAGCTTTCCGGAAGCATTGCGTATGCGATTCAAAATATCGAGGATGGCTTCGGAAGCTATGAGGAAATCGAGGCAACCGAGTCGGAGATTATCGCAAGTCTTGAGAGCGGACAGACGCTGCTTGCCCGTCTTGAACAGGAGGCAAAGGCATGCGAGGAGGCGTACAGGCGCTATGAAAAGCAGCAACGCTATATGGTTGATCTTTACAAGGATGTAAAACGAATTGTGACGACCCACGATATCAGCCTCGAACATGCGACCCCGCTGCTTGAAGATAAGGATGCACTCAGGGAGCTTTTTGAGACGACACTTATGGAGTTTGACAAAAACTGTAAGCTGCTTGAACGTGCAAAACAGGAGTTGTTAAAGTTTAAGGCGAATACCGCTCAGGCATTTGATGAGATGCACGCGTTTGAGCTTGCCACAGCTATTCGGGATGATGTAAGCATTCCTTCAGAATATGCCGATGCAAAGACGCTGGTGGAGAATCTGGAATCCATGATCTCCTATGTGCGCCTCGAACGCGACCGTGTCGAAAAGAGTCTGACAGACATGGAAACGATGAAGGCAAACTTCGAGGAACAGTGTCTGCAGCGGTGCCTCGATGTGAGAACCGAGCTTGACAAGCTTCCAAAGCTGTCGCGTATCATCGTGGACGGGGAGGCGATTCAGATGGTTGGATTGCAGGTCCCTTATGTGAAGGATGAGTTTTTGAAGCAGCGGATGTCGGATTATATCGATCGTATCGTTGCCCAGGCGGATGACTATACGCAGGACCGGGAGCGCATGAAATTCATACGGAACAGTCTGACGTTAAAGAAGCTGTTTGGTGTTATCGTGACGGATATGAATGCAATTAAACTGAGCCTGTATAAACGGGAGAGAATCCGGGAACAAAGCCGTTATCTTCGGTACGAGGAAGCGGTGGGAAGTACCGGGCAGTCACAGGGTATTTACATTCAGTTCCTGATATCGATTATTCACTACATTTCCGGCATGTACCGGACCGGCAATGAGGATACCGGAACCAAGACGATCTTTATCGACAACCCGTTTGGTGCGGCGAAGGATGTCTATATCTGGGAACCGATATTTGCACTGCTTGCAGCAAATCATGTACAGCTTATCGTACCTGCACGTGGAGCGACGCCGGCGATTACGGGACGGTTTGATGTGAATTATATTCTGGGGCAGCAGATGGTGGCAGGTAAACAGCTCACGGTTGTAACGAATTATACAAGCAAGGTGGAGCAGGAAGAGCTTGTCTATCAGGATTTGGAATATGAACAGGTCAGTTTTGACTTTATTTAGGGAAAGACAGAGGATAAGATATGCACTACAAGGAAGTAAAAGCGATATTGTCCCCGCAGAACGGACTGAATGTGTACCGGGGGTGCAGTTTTCAGTGTATATACTGCGATGCCAGAAGTACGTGTCATCGCATGGATCATGAATTTGGGGATATAGAAGTAAAAGCACATGCGGTAGATATGCTGGAATATGCCTTGAAGAAAAAGCGAACAAGGAGTATGATTCATGTAGGATCATTATCCGAACCGTATCTTCCGATTGAGGAGGAGCTGCAGATATTAAGACGATGCCTGAATCAGATTGAGCGGTTTGACTTTGGTCTGACGCTCCATACAAATTCCAAGCTTGTTTTGCGGGATATCGACATACTTGACAAGATAAATCGGAAAACAAAATGTATTGTGGTCGTCCGACTTTGTACTTATGATGAAACGCTTGCGGCAAAGCTCGAACCGAATACAAGCTCAAGCAAAGATCGGTTCTTTGTGATGCAGGAGCTTAAGAAACGGAATATTCCGGTGATTGTGAACGTAAGCCCGATTCTGCCGTATCTGAATGATTCTGTCGAGAATATGAAGGGAATCCTCTCTTATTGCGTGGAGGCGGGTGTGTATGGCATTTTGACAGACAAGATGTGCCCGGTTTTGCGCGAAGGCAATAAAGAACGGTTTATGGAGCAGTTATATAAGAATTTTCCACAGGTATATGACCGGTACGAGGAGGAACTTGCAGGCGAGAAGGTATTAAAATCCGGGAACTATGCGGAGCTTGCGAAACTGATTCAGACTACCTGTGAAGCAAACGGGATTCAGTACGACAAGGAAGAGTTACTTCGCTATACAAGAGAGTACAAAAACAAGACAATTGGAACACAGCTTAGTTTATTTGATTATGAGGGGTTTTAGGTATGAGTAAAAAGAAGAAAAAAAAGCAGCAGATGCATGTAAGTGCAGAAAAAAAGGAGACATCGGTTAAGCAGGGAACTGTAACGCAGGCAAATAATGCACCACAAAACAAAGGCAAGGAGGAAGCTGGGGAAATCAGGATGAATTTTTATTCTGCCATGTCAATGCTCACCACATTGCTTTCAGCAGTTTCTGTTATATGTGCCATGTTGTTGTCGGGCAGAGGATTTTATTATGTGTTACAAACGTTATATGATGAAACAGAGACAGATATCATGTTTTTGAATGAACACCTTCTTGAGAGCGATTTTTCACAAAAAATGATATATTGCATGTACGCCAT
>JBJEMZ010000216.1:0-6362 GCA_051879935.1 Wujia sp. | reverse complement strand
CACCGAGGGATTCTTCTCCCTGATTTCTAACACAGCAGGAGGATACTCGTTCTACAAAGATGCCCGTCTTAGAAGAATCACTCGTTATCGTTATAACAACGTTCCTATTGATATGGGCGGGCGTTATTTCTATATCAATGAGAACGGCACAATCTGGAACCCGGGCTGGTCACCGGTTAAGACAGAACTCGACGCTTATGAGTGTCGTCACGGTATGGGTTACACAGTTATCACAGGTAAGAAGAATGACCTCAAGGCTGAGGTAACATTCTTCGTACCGCAGAACTACGACGGAGAGGTTCAGCAGGTTGTTCTGACAAACGAGAGCAGCGAGGCAAAGACCTTCTCATTCTTCTCATTTGCAGAGTGGTGTCTGTGGGATGCGCAGGATGACTGCACAAACTTCCAGAGAAACTTCAGTACCGGTCGTGTTGAGGTAAAAGATTCTACTATTTACCACAAGACAGAGTACAGAGACAGACGTGACCATTTCGCATTCTATACCGTAAATGACACAATCGACGGTTATGATACAGACCGTGATTCCTTCATCGGTCTTTACAACGGATTTAACAATCCGCAGGCAGTTGAGGCAGGCAAGGCAAACAATTCCTTCGCTGACGGCTGGTCACCGATTGCTTCTCATTATAAAGAGATTACACTTGCTCCGGGCGAGTCTAAGACTCTCATCTTCATCCTCGGTTATGTAGAGATGCCGGTTGATGAGAAGTTTGAGGCAGACGGCAAGACCATTAATAAGGTAAAAGCGCTTGCTATGATGGAGAAGTACAACACACCGGAGAAGGTTACAGCAGGTCTTGCAGAGCTTCGTGAGACATGGGACAAGCTTCTTGGTATCCTGAGTGTTGATACACCGGATGACAAGGTTAACCGCATGGTTAATATCTGGAATCAGTATCAGTGTATGGTTACATTTAACCTTTCACGTTCCGCATCCTATTTCGAGTCCGGTATCGGACGTGGTATGGGATTCCGTGATTCCAACCAGGACGTGCTTGGTTTTGTACATCAGATTCCGGATCGTGCAAGAGAAAGAATCATCGATATCGCTTCCACGCAGCTTGAGGACGGCGGATGCTATCATCAGTATCAGCCACTTACAAAGAAGGGTAACTCCGACATCGGTGGCGACTTCTCGGATGATCCATTGTGGATGATTCTCTCTGTTTCCGCATACATCAAGGAGACAGGTGACTGGGGCATCCTCGATGAGATGGTTCCTTATGACAACGACGAGTCAAAGGCAAAGCCGATGCTCGATCACCTGAAGGTTTCCTTCTATAAGATTGTAAATAACCTTGGACCACACGGTCTTCCGCTTGCAATGCGTGCAGACTGGAATGACTGTATCAACCTTTCCTGCTACTCCGATACACCGGGCGAGAGCTTCCAGACATATACCAATCCGAAGTTCGCAGCCGAGGGTGGTTATTCAAAGGTTGCAGAGTCCGTTATGGTTGCAACACTGTTTACATATGTTGGTCCAAACTACGTTTCTATCTTAAAGCATCTCGGCAAGGATGACGAGGCTGCTGCAGCCCAGGCTGAGATTGACAAGATGAAGGCAAACGTTATGGAGTCTGCATGGGATGGCGACTGGTTCCTTCGTGCTTACGACGCAAACGGTGAGAAGATGGGCTCTAAGGAATGTGAAGAAGGTAAGATCTTCATCGAGCCACAGGGCTTCGCAGTTATGTCTGAGATTGGTAAGGATCAGGGTGCTGATATCAAGACTCTTGACGCCATCGACAAGTATTTGAACACAGATTTCGGTCTTGTACTGAACAATCCTGCATTTACAAAGTACTACATCCAGTATGGTGAGATTTCTACTTATCCGGGTGGATACAAGGAGAACGCAGGTATCTTCACACACAACAATGCATGGATCATCTGTGCTGAGGCTTATGCCGGCCGTGGAGACAAGGCTTTCGAGTACTACAGCAAGATTGCTCCGGCATTTACAGAGGAGACTTCTGATATTCACAAGACTGAGCCGTATGTATACGGTCAGATGATCGGTGGTAAGGATGCAGGTTCCGATATCGGCAAGCCGGGCAACCACTTCGGTCAGGGCAAGAACTCCTGGCTCACCGGTACAGCTGCTTGGAACATGGTTGCAATCTCCCAGTACATCTTAGGTGTACAGCCTGACTTTGATGGTCTGAAGATTGATCCTTCAATTCCGCATGAGTGGGATGGTCTTTGCGCTACACGTCAGTTCCGTGGTGACACATACGAGATCAAGGTTTCCAACCCGGATCATGTATGCAAGGGCGTTAAGAGCATGATTGTTGACGGCAAGGAGGTTTCCGGCAACGTAATTCCGGTTGCAGGCGACGGCAAGACACATACCGTTGAGGTTGTGCTTGGGTAATTGATGCAACATTCATAAAGAAACATAATGAAGGCGCTGTATTATATGTACAGCGCCTTTTATTGTGACAAAATAAATTCATCATAATCAGGATGTTTTTGTAAAATTTCTTCCTCTCCAGTGTTGATAATTATCTTCTTCTTTTGCATCCAATACATAATATCCCCACCATATACTACTTGGTCTTTTTTGAAAAAAGACACTACACAACAATAGTCAGAATTTTCTTCTCTATGTTTCAAAAATATGTAAACCGGCTTCTCACACCCTTTCATTTTACTTTCAATAATATATTCCGCATTGATTCTAGAATACATATTTTTTTGATTTCTGATATTAAATATCCTTATTATATTATCTGTATCTAGATACTCTTCCAAAAAACGCAATTCTTCTATTCGACTTTTTACATCTTTGTCGGGTTTTGGTTGAAAATAATATCTACTTTTTTGTAACATGCGTTCTGTAATTTTTCTTTTAACGAGAATATTATCAAGGGTTTTCTTCCGATTTCTTTGAATGTCAATATCTGTAAGATATTGCATTCCTGTTAGGTGAAAGAAATCTTCATCTAAAAAATTCACATTAAGAATTTTCTTTTTCCTGCTTTTAGAAAGCACAAATTCATATTCATATTGCTGCAAAGCGACATATTTAGCCGCTGCCTCATATAATCTGTCCATTTTATCTCCTGTAATTTAATTAGAAAAGCCCTGCAGATTCTGCAAGGCTTTGGATAACTAATCATACAACTTTCTTTCGCCGAAGCTAAGATGGGCTATGGTAAGTTGCCACCTTTGTAAACCTCCATGTTCACCGCATCCCATCACGGATTCCACTTCACAGGCACTTATAGCATTTTTATGAGTATGCTTCTCAAGAAGTTTCCTTCTGTTATTATATTATGTCCTTTTTCTTTGTATGTCAATCCCTAAAAAAATTTAAAAGAGTCTGAAACCAGACTCTTTTATATACTCCATCCAAATGCTCATCCAAAAGAATACATTATGTAGGAACGGAAATTAGTCCTCGATGCCGTTGTTCTTAAGGTAATTCACAACGTCCTCTACAGTTGCCATATTTGCAACATCATCTGCAGGAATCTCACAGCCGTACTCTTCCTCAAGTGCCATAACAAGCTCATACAAATCAAGTGAATCTGCACCGAGATCATCCTTGAAAGAAGTTGAAAGTTCGATTTCACTCTCATCAACGCTCAGCTGGTCTGCAATAATTTCCTTTAACTTTTCTAACATAGTATTGGTCTCCTTTTAAATTATTTGTATCTTTGCCTCTACAGCATTTTCATATTTCAAAATATACAACAGCCTATATACATATGTCAAGAATTGTGCTGTATTTTTTGGCATTTATTTTATTCTGAAAATGCAATCTTTTCAAACTCAGACAATGGCATCGGCTTTGCAAAGAAGAATCCCTGTGCCACATCACAATTTGATTCTTTGAGGAAATCCACATGTGCCTTTGTCTCCACGCCTTCCGCAATTACCTGCAGATGCAGATCCTTCGCCATGCCAATCGTGTGATTAACCACGATTTTGCCTTTTTCTGTAGCAATTTCGCTATCCAAAAATTCCTTGTCAATCTTAATCGTATCTACAGAGATATTCCGAATCAGATTGAGCGAAGAGAATCCGGATCCAAAATCATCTACTTCAAGCTTGAAGCCAAGATTCTGAAGCCGTTCCAATGCCCGGTTCATCTCTTCCGGATTGTCCAGGAACAAAGATTCCGTAATCTCAAGATTCAACATCTCCGGTGTGAGCTGATACTTGTCAATCAGATGCATCAGAACACGCTCAAGGTCATTATGTTGCAGGTGATACCGTGAAATATTGACGGATATCGGAATAGGCTCTTTCTTTTCATCGATCCATTTGCGGATTGTCTTACAGGCTTCCTCCCACATGTATTCGTCAAGCTTCAATATAAATCCATTCTTCTCAAACAGCGGAATAAAATCATTTGGCGGAATCAATCCTTTGTCCGGATGTTCCCATCTGCAAAGCACCTCCGCACCGCACATGCTATTGTCGGAAAGCCGGTATTTCGGCTGCAAATACATGATGTACTCTCTATCCTTTAACGCACGCTCCATATCCTTCTCAATCTGACCGGCACGGAGCATCTCATCACGGTAATGTTCATCATAAAATGCGCAAAACCGCATGATATTTCCCTTCACTGTGCGCTCTGCCATCATGGCGCGGTCACACATCAGGTTAACCGGCACACTGCGGTCAACCACAAGGTAAATTCCAAATTTGGTTACAATATCAAATGGAAATGAATTTGCGTGAATCCGCTTACGGATTTTTTCAATCTCCTTAATGATATCGCCCTTATTATGGTATGTCATATAAAATGCAAACACATCCGAATGCAGACGTGCATAGTTCTTTTGTTCTCCATACATCTCCTGCAGTACATTTGCCACATGCTTTAAAGCCTCATCGCCCTGCGCGATACCATATATATCATTGATACTCTTTAACCGTTCAACATCGAATACAACAATGGCATATGTCTGTCGCATATCCTGAATCGCAACCTGTGTAAAGTCGTAAAACCGTATGCGGTTTGGAATCCCCGTAAGGCGGTCTGTCTCATCCGGAGTATGTCCCATAATTCTTGCTGCCTGCTCCATCATGGTCTGCATTGTATCCTGCTCTTCCTCACCGATGGATACCAATGTCGCAAGCACGGCATCTCTGCCATCAAACCACTTGATACTTGTGTATTGCCACGTAACCATGCTTTCAAACAGTTCCTCGAACCGATCCCGTGTCAATGTATTTCCCTGTCGTAAAGTTGTCATCGGACAATCCATGCACGGCGTATCATTCGTACAGAACACTTCATGACAGTGCATATTGACGCGCTCTCCAAGCAGCTCTGTCGCCTTTTTATTCTCGTATATTATCTCAAAAGAAGAACGATCAATCACAATGGATGCCGCACACCCAATATTTAAAATAGAATCGATTATCTTCTTCGAATCTTCCGTATTTAGTTCATTACTAATTTTACCGAAGCTCATCTTTCTCTCTACCCATCTTACATTGCATTATTTACCCTTATACATGCACAATCGTACACAATTCAACTATATCATTGTCCCGTCTTTTTATCAATCAAAAGTTAGTAATTTATGGAAATTTATATATAATTTTATGGTTTTATCGTTCCTGATTTCTATTATTGACAGCAAACCTTTTTTTCTTTATACTGAAATAAGAATTATTACTATTTTGGGGAGGTTATCATGGCAACATTAAGCAAATACAGTCATCAACGGGAAGCAATCATCAACTTTTTGAAAACCCGCACAGACCATCCTACCGCAGATGTTGTCTACCAGCATATTCGCGAGGATCTGCCAAATATCAGCTTAGGTACTGTATACCGAAACTTAAATCAGCTTGCAGAGGCCGGCATTATTCTCCGCCTCCATGTAGACGGAAAGACCGACCACTATGACGCATGCACAAGCGAACATGCTCATTTGTTATGTAAAAACTGTGGTTGCGTCCGCGACATCCAAATCACGCCCGGTCAGATGCTGCTCGAGGAAGCCAGAGCCGTCTCTGATTTTGCCGTAGAAGATGTGGCTATACTCTTTTCCGGATTATGTCAAACATGCAGCGGAACATAAAAATAGGAACAATCGTTCATGATTGTTCCTATTTTTTTACTGCATATAGATTACCGGATTAATCGGTTCATTGTCTTTTTGTAATTCAAAATATACATGCGGTCCCTCTTCGGCATAATAGCTGGTTACAGGTGCAACCTCTCCGATGTTCTGCGCTGTCGAGATGGTATCTCCCTCGGAGACCGTCACATTCATAAGCTGCCCGTATTTTGCCTTATATCCATTGCCCATGATTACAGTCACAACTGTTCCATGCTCTTTATCTTCGCTCACAGATTCCACAACACC
>JBJEMZ010000215.1:4318-6382 GCA_051879935.1 Wujia sp. | reverse complement strand
CAGGACGAAAGTGTTGGTGTTGTGTATTGCGACATTACCGGGTTGAAACGTGTCAACGATACCGAGGGGCACGAAGCGGGTGACCGGTTGATTTTGCGTGCATGTGAATGCTTAAAGGCTGTGTTTGGCGAGTATGGTCTGTTCCGTATCGGTGGAGATGAACTGGTTGCAGTCTGTCCGGGTATAACCGAAGATGTGCTGCAGGAACGGGTGCATACTTTGAAAACGAAGATACAGGACGATGCAGTTACAATGGCGGTAGGTTCCGTATGGAAACCGAATTTTCAAACAGAAGTCTATGACATCATGTCTGAAGCCGAGAAGCTCATGTATAAGGATAAAGCAAAGTATTATGAGACGGTTGGTGTAGACAGAAGAAAATAAATCTTTTGATTTGGAAATAGCATGAAAAGGAGTAAATACGAAAAGAGGCTGCCACGGATGTGACAGCCTTTTGTGCGTCAGTAGTAAGGATGCTCTATGACGGGTGTTATTTTAGAAGCGTGCATAAATATAATATCCAGGCAACCATGTGAAAACACCTCCTGCTATCAGTATATGCTCGCTGTGTAAAAATATACAGAATTATCTATCGGATATTTTTATCTATATTATGTAGAATAATTGGGAAATATATGATATTGTTTGTACAGAGGGAAAAAGGAGGAGAAATTTGTGGAGCTTAAGAGAGAGGAAACTGTAACCAGAGAGACAGGGGAAAGCCGGTATTCAGATTTGTCATCTTCGGTAAATTCCGAGTTTGATTATGAGGAACCATATCGTATATCAGTGGTTTCAAATGTAAAAACCAAGGATAATTCCGTCATTGTGAAATATGTTGTGATAGCAATGGAGATAGTTGTTTTTCTCGTATCATTTTATGCTATATATAAAAGAAATAATCGGTATAATGGCAAATATGAATTGACAGAAATATCATCGTACGGGATTACGATAACAGTAGACCAGATGAACAGTTTTATGGGCATATCGATGTATGAATCCATCACAATAAAAGGTTCACATTGCAGAATGCTTGCGTATTATAACGGTCAACATCAGGATGGAAGCGCGGATATAGAATTTGATGGCAGTCGTGTGACGATAACGGACGAGTATAGTACATTTTCCGGAACCTACAATGAGACAGAAAAAACAATCACTTTTGAGAAAGATGGTGTTGAGGTTGTATTCAAAAAAACAGACGAATAATTAGTCATGTATAACATGCTGTGAAAATGAATGAAATATTTGTTTTCATAGCATGTTTTTTCTTCGTTTGCACATACTAAGTTCGAGGTGATGACATGAATATATTAAATAACGATGAATTACCGCTTGGGCTTAGTATGGCGCTGGCGGAAAATTTGCATGCAATGCAAAAATTCAGCAACATGCCGGAGGAGGAGCAAAGAGCATTTATCAATCGTTCCCGGAATGCTGAATCCAAACAGGAAATGCGGGACCTTGTGTCCGATTTAAATCGTATGCAATGATAAGGGATGAAGAAAAGAGGAGACTGTTGTGAAAAAGGATTACAGTAAACTATGGACATTATTTAAATCCATGTTTGTGCTGAGTGCGTGTACATTTGGCGGAGGATTTGTAATTGTGTCCCTGATGAAAAAGAAATATGTGGAAGATTTGAAGTGGCTGGAAGAGGATGAGATGCTGGATGTGACGGCGATTACCCAGTCTGCACCGGGACCTCTTCCGGTCAATGCTTCTGTCATAATCGGATATCGTATGGCGGGGATTGTGGGAAGCCTTACGGCAGTGCTCGGAACGATTCTGCCACCTATGATTATTATATCGGTCATATCATTATTTTATGAGCAGTTCCGGACGAATCCCTATATTGCGACTGCTTTGCAGGTTATGCGGGCAGGTGTGGCAGCCGTCATATTTGATGTGGTGATTAATCTGGCCGGGAATGTCTGTAAAACGAGAAGAATCCTTTATATTGCCATGATGATTGTTGCATTTGTTGCGGCTTATTTCCTTGACATCAGTGCGATGCTGATTATACTGGTATGTCTTTCCATCGGGCTGATTGATCTGCTT
>JBJEMZ010000215.1:0-4218 GCA_051879935.1 Wujia sp. | reverse complement strand
CAGTGCGATGCTGATTATACTGGTATGTCTTTCCATCGGGCTGATTGATCTGCTTATTTCGATGCATACGAAGAAAGATTCCGGGAGGTGATAACCTATGCTGTTGTTTCAATTGTTTATCGCTTTTATACAGGTTGGCTTGTTCAGTGTGGGAGGCGGCTATGCGGCGATTCCTCTCATTCAGGAGCAGATTGTAGATATCTACGGATTGATGACGATGGAGGAGTTTTCAGATTTGATAACGGTGGCAGAGATGACACCCGGACCGATTTCAATCAACTCTGCAACCTTTGTCGGTATGCGGCTTGCCGGCATACCGGGGGTACTTCTTTGTTCCATCGGCTGCATCATTCCATCTTTTATCATTTGTCTGATTCTGGCACGTGTCTACTATAAGTACCGCACTGTCGGTGGTGTACAGATTGTGCTTGGTGCACTGCGACCGGCGGTTGTGGCGATGATTGCATCGGCAGGCGCTTCGATTCTCATGCTTGGACTGTTTCAGGCTGAGCTTTACGACATCGTGCTGAGTGATATCCGGCTTGTAGAGCTCGCAATTTTTGCGGTCGCATTATTTTTGTTGCGTAAGTATAAGGTGAATGCAATCTCGATTATATTGGGAAGCGGCGTGATCGGTACGGCTATTTATACACTTATGGGAGCTATATAAAAATTATATTTACAAAAGAGTCGTTTCGTGATAGTTTTTGAAAGAAAATGAAAACGATAACAGAGGTACAAAAGAATGAGACAGGAAAAACATAAAATTATATTTCCACATATCGGTCTTCGGATTTTGAAATCCGCCATTGCGGTATTATGTTGTTTTTTGTTTTATTATCTGTTCCGACCGGACGGAATTCTGTTTTATTCTCAGCTCTCAGCACTTTGGTGCATCCAGTCACAGCGTGGCAATACATTAAAAAAGGCGGGACAGCGCACAATCGGAACCGTAATTGGCTGTCTGTTTGGACTGCTTGTGCTGTTGATTGATATCAATTTTATCAGTCAAATTTCATATGGCAATCTGATATATGCATGTCTGGTATCAATCTGCATTATATTTGTGCTGTATCTGACAGTTATGATTAAACGGATTGATGCGTCATATTTCTCCTGTGTTGTATTCTTGAGCATTGTCGTCAATCACATCGGGGATGCGAATCCATTTTTGTTTGTTTACAATCGATTTCTTGATACGATGATTGGGATTATTATTGCCATGGTTGTGAATAACTTTGGCCTTCCGAGAAAAAAACAGAAGGACATTCTGTTTGTATCCGGTATGGATGAGACGCTGCTTTCCGGAAAGGAACAACTGTCACCGTACAGCCAGGTGGAGATTAACCGGATGCTTGCAGATGGCGCGAATTTTACCGTGTCCACCGGGCGTACACCGGGGTCTCTCATTGAACCGCTTCGGAATATCAATATCAAGCTTCCTGTGATTGCCATGAATGGCGCTGTTTTGTATGATATCCGTAAAAATGAATACTTAAAAGCATATATTATACCGAATCACGTGGCAGAAGGCTTATGCAAAATTTTAGATTCCTTTGATATCAATTATTTTATCAATATGCTGCTCGATAACGCACTCCTGATTCAGCACAAGGAACTGAAAAATGATGCGGAGCAGGATATTTACCGGACCTTAAGCACATCGCCGTATCGAAACTATATTACACAGAATATGATGGAACAATGTAAATGCATTTATTTTATGGTTGTGCAGGAAAAGGCACTTTGCAAAAAAATCTATGAGGCATTGATGGCAGATGAAATAAGCGGACATGTCAGAATTATGATGTATGATTCCGTTGATTATCAGGGGTATGCCTACATAAAAATCTACGATAAAAATGCGAGCAGAGAGAGTATGCTTGATTATCTGAAGCAGGAAACAGGGCTTAATAAGACGGTTACATTTGGAAGTGTCGAAGGAAAATATGATGTTGTGATTGATGAATTTGATAACAATAAGGTGGCACACACATTGAAAAAAATGTATGAACCGCTTGTATGGAAATGCAAAAAGTAGTAAGTTTGAAGAAGAAATAAGGATAGAAGTTGAAAGGCTGATTGGATATGACATTAAAGGAGTTAGGAATCGGGAAAAGTGCAGTTGTGACAGCAGTTGGTGGTGAGGGCGCATTAAGACAGCATTTTCTGGATATGGGTGTGATACCGGGAGCAGAGGTGAAGGTCGTAAAGCTTGCGCCGATGGGAGATCCGATGGAGCTTCGGATACATGGCTATGAGCTGACGCTTCGTCTTGCAGATGCGGATCAGATTACCATCACACCGGTGGAAGAAACCGTGAAAGAACTGCCTGTAAAAAAGAAGAAAAAAACAGAGCATCCGGGTCTTGGCGAGGAGGGAAAATATCATTCTAAGAAGGATGAGAATCCACTTCCGGAAGGAACGTTACTTACCTTTGCCCTTGTTGGAAATCAGAATTGTGGCAAGACAACGCTCTTTAACCAGCTTACCGGTTCAAATCAGCATGTAGGCAATTTCCCGGGTGTAACGGTGGACCGAAAGGATGGACCAATCAAAAATCATCCGAATACACTAGTGACCGACCTTCCGGGTATCTACTCCATGTCGCCTTACAGCAGCGAGGAAATCGTATCGAGAAACTTTGTATTAAATGACAAGCCAAAGGCGATTATCAATATCGTGGATGCCACAAATATCGAGCGAAATCTGTATCTTACGATGCAGCTTCTGGAGATGAATGTCCCGATGGTTGTGGCTTTAAATATGATGGATGAGGTGACGGAAAACAGCGGTTCTATCGATGTGAATACGATGGAAGCCATGCTCGGCGTGCCGGTTGTTCCGATTTCGGCAGCAAAAAATCAGGGTGTGCATGAACTTATCAAGCATGCCATACATATTGCACACTATCAGGAAAAACCACTCAGACAGGATTTTTGTGATGAAAAGGATCATGACGGAGCGGTACACCGTTGCCTGCATGCCGTCATTCATCTGATTGAGGACCATGCAAAGAGAGCCGGGATTCCGGTACGGTTTGCGGCAAGCAAGCTTGTAGAGGGCGATGACCTGATTTTAGAGCAGCTTGAATTGGATGAGAATGAAAAGGAAATGCTGGAGCACATTATCGTTCAGATGGAGAAGGAGCGGGAGCTTGATCATAGCGCGGCTATGGCGGATATGCGTTTTTCCTACATAAAAAAGGTTTGTGATGAGACTGTTGTAAAACCGAAAGAAAGCAAGGAACATATCCGGAGTGAAAAGCTTGACAAGATACTGACCGGAAAATATACGGCGATTCCCTGCTTTGTTCTGATTATGCTGGCGGTATTTTACCTGACCTTCAATGTGATTGGCGCATGGCTGCAATCGCTATTGGAGCTTGGAATCGGAGCACTTACGGATGCTGTAGACCGTTTACTTACAAGTGCGCATGTGAATGTGGCGCTTCACGGTCTTATCATAGATGGAATCTTTTCGGGCGTCGGAAGTGTTGTAAGCTTTCTCCCGATTGTCGTGACTTTATTTTTCTTTTTGTCGCTGCTTGAAGACAGTGGTTATATCGCGCGGGTGGCATTTTTCATGGATAAGCTGCTTCGGAAGATTGGGTTATCCGGAAAAAGTATTGTGCCGATGTTAATCGGGTTTGGATGTACAGTTCCGGCGGTCATGTCAACCCGGACACTTCCAAGTGAGCGGGACCGGAAGATGACGATTCTGCTTACACCATTTATGAGTTGTACGGCAAAGCTTCCGATCTATGCATTTTTTGTAAATGTATTCTTCCCGGAATATGGCGGATTTGTCATGGCAGGACTTTATTTCCTTGGAATTATCGTGGGGGTACTCGCTGCATTTTTATACAAGGGGACATTGTTTAAAGGAGAAGCGGTTCCGTTTGTAATGGAGCTTCCCAATTATCGTCTGCCGGGAGCGAAGAACGTTGCACAGTTACTGTGGGAAAAGGCAAAAGATTTCCTGCAGAGAGCGTTTTCTGTAATCCTGCTTGCAACTATGATTGTCTGGTTCCTCCAGAGTTTTGACCTGCATCTGAATCTGGTAAAAGATTCTTCTGACAGTATTCTGGCAATGACAGCCGGACTTCTGGTTCCGATTTTTAAGCCACTTGGTCTGGGAGACTGGAGAATCTGCACCGCTCTTATCAGTGGATTTATGGCAAAAGAAAGCGTGGTATCCACCATGGGTATTCTTTTT
>JBJEMZ010000214.1:4875-6397 GCA_051879935.1 Wujia sp. | reverse complement strand
TGGGAAAGATATCCGAATTATTTACGAAAACATTTCTGGAAAGAGCATACCTTTTGGACGGACGGATATTTTGCCTGCAGTGTAGGAAATGTTTCAGAAGAGATGCCCCGAAAATATATAGAAAAACAGGGGTAGGAAGGTGGTGACAGTAAGTGTTAAAAGCATATAAATACAGGATATATCCTAATAGCGAACAGAGAATACAGATTGCAAAAACATTTGGCTGTTGTCGTTTTGTTTATAACCGGGCATTGGCATATCGGAAAGAAATATACGTGAAAGAGAAAAAGTCTGTCAGTAAAACAGATTGCAATAATTACTGTAACAGAGAATTAAAGAAAGACTATGAATGGTTAAAAGAAGTGGACAAATTCGCTTTGACTAACGCAATTTATAACATGGACTGTGCATATCAGAAATTTTTCAGGGAACATGCAGGATATCCAAAATTCAAGAGTAAACATGACAACCACAAATCATATACAACAAATTATACAAATGGAAATATAACAGTAAATTATGAGAATGGTAAGATAAAATTGCCTAAATTAAAAGAGGTAAAAGCAAAGTTACATAGGAATTTTAGTGGACAGATTAAGTCAGCGACTGTTTCGCAGGTTTCCAGTGGAAAATATTATGTGTCCATACTTGTAGAAACTGAGCATAAGGAGCTAGTACATACAAATGATAGCATAGGAATAGATTTAGGAATTAAAGATTTATGCATTACTTCCGATGGGAAGATATATGAGAATCTAAAAGTCATAAGGAAATACGAGAAACAACAGGTAAAGCTACAAAGGCAACTGTCACATAAAGAAAAGAGAAGTAAAAACTATTATAAAACAAAGAAAAAGATAGCATTATGCCATGAGAAAATAAGGAATACCAGAAAAGATTATCTGCATAAAGTTTCACATGAGATTATCAGCGAAAACCAAGTGATAGTTTCGGAAAATTTACAGATAAAAAATATGGTAAAGAATCATCATTTGGCAAAAGCCATAAGTGATGTATCGTGGTATGAGCTGACAAGACAGTTAGAGTATAAGGCAAAATGGAATGGCAGGAAATATATCAAAATAGATACATTTTATGCCAGCAGTCAATTATGTTCCGTTTGTGGGTATCAGAATTCGGATACAAAAGATTTGTCGGTACGAGAATGGCTCTGTCCAGAGTGTGGAACAAAGCATGATAGGGATATTAATGCAGCGAAGAATATTCTGGTAGAGGGATTAAGACATATAGCATAAGAATAATATATAGGGCAGGGACTGCCCGAATTAACGCCTGTGGAGATAGTAGGTTACGAGGTTTATGAAGCAGGAAGCCCATTGGCTTTAGACAATGGGTAGTTCACATAATCGTATATATGCGATATAATGTGGAAGAATATTTTATATAAGGATATAATAAGGATATAAGTTATGGGCAGGGATAAAAAGAACAAGAATAATCAGAATGAATTAGAAATGAAGCAGGAGCATCTGACGGAAAAGCCGGAGAATCTGAAGGAAAC
>JBJEMZ010000214.1:0-4775 GCA_051879935.1 Wujia sp. | reverse complement strand
AATTAGAAATGAAGCAGGAGCATCTGACGGAAAAGCCGGAGAATCTGAAGGAAACAGAGAATCCGGAGGAAACGAAAAATTTGGAGAATTCCGAAAAGCCGGAGGATACGAAAAATTCGGAGAATTCAGAAAAACCGGAGGAAACGGAAAATTCGGAAAGTTCGGAAAAGCCGGAGGATACGAAAAAGGAAGATGCTGATAATATGGAAAATGAAAAGGCAGATGATAAATCAGATGCATCTGTAAAGTCAGAGGCGGAGGATAAACCGGACGCATCTGAGAAGCCGGAAGAAGAGAAAAATTCGGACGCATCTGAGAAACCGGAAGAAGAAATGAAGACGGGTGATAAGAGTGAACTCTATGAGAAAGAGCCGTTTATTGACCCTTCGGTTTATGCGCATCGCCATAAAAAGCGGGTACAAAGAACAGTCATTATATCCGTTGTTGCCTTTGTACTGGCTGTATATTTTGGTGGTGTTTTATTCCATTTGAATCGTTTCGGAACGATGACAACCGTAAATGGAATGAATGTATCCGGCAAATCGGTTGCCCAGGTGGAAAAAATGCTGCTCGACGATGCGTCCTCTTATGAGCTTTCTGTAAAGTATAAGGGTGAGGTGTTTAAAATAGCGCTGGGGGATGCTGATTCCAAGGCGGAGCTTACGCAGAGTGTCAAGTCGGTTGTGAGAAAGAATTCTCCGTTTTTGTGGTTTGTGGATGCATTTAAGTCTTATGATTATAAGATTCCGTATACGGTTTTGTGTGACAGAACCATGCTTGCGAAATTTATGAGTACATGTAAAAGCATGGATGTAAATCAGATGGTGGATCCGACGGATGCGAAGGTAGTCATGGAGGATGGAGAGGTCATCGTTATACCGGATGAGACAGGAACAAAACTGGATGTGGAAAAGGTGTATGATAAGATTCTGTACGCTATGAAGAGCTTTGAACAGGAGCTGGATGTGGAGAAGGAAGGCTGTTATGTTGAGGCGCATATCACTACAGAATCAGATTCCATTCTGCGTGCAAGGGAAGAGGCAGAGGATTTTCTTTCGATAGAAGCCTGCTTTGATTTTGGCGATTATACATATCAGATTCCGAAGGAGGAACTGACGAAGATAGCATATGTGAGTGAGGATGGCAGCGTACAGATTAGTCAGAACAATGTAGCTGCTTATGCACAGAAATTTGCACAGCAGTTTTCTACTTCCTATACAGACAGAGTATTTAAAACCCATGATGGAAAGAAAATTCTTGTATATGGCGGTTATTATGGATGGGTGCTTGATCCGGAAGCAGAGAGTGAAGAACTGTATGAACTGCTGTGTCAGAAGAGAAGCTTTACAAAGGAACCGGTATGTGAAAAGCGTGGATATACGATGTGTGAAGAAAATGATATCGGTTATACCTATGTGGAAGTGGATCTTACAAATCAGCATGTCTATTTTTACAAAAATGGCAGACTGAAATGGGACAGCGACTGTGTAACCGGACAGACACCGGGACATAAGACACCGGGAGGACTTTACGACATTACATATAAGAAGCTGCATGCAACTCTGATAGGCGAGGATTATGAGACTCCGGTTACATACTGGATGCCGTTTAACCGTGGTATCGGACTGCATGACGCGAATTGGCGCAGGGAATTTGGAGATGATATCTATACATATTATGGTTCACATGGATGTGTGAATCTGCCGGTAGATAAAGCAGCAGAGCTGTTTGAACTGGTGGAAGAGGGTATGCCGGTTGTATGTTATTGGAGAGATGAAGTGCAGGAAGTAAAGGATTGAGAAGATGGGATATGAATCATTAAAAGAAGCATGCGAATATGTAAAAGCAAGGATGCCCTATGAGGTGGATGTGGCGCTGATACTCGGTTCGGGACTTGGAGATTTTGCCGACCGGCTGGAGGTGGATGGAGAGATTGCCTATCAGGAGATTCCGCATTTCCCGGTTTCTACGGTGGCCGGACATGAAGGGCGTTTCCTGTTTGCAAAGATTGGAGCGCATCATGTGATTATCATGAAAGGGCGTGTGCATTATTATGAGGGGTATACGATGGAGGAAGTCGTGATGCCGGTTCGGATCATGCATATGCTTGGAGCATCCACACTTGTGCTTACCAATGCGGCAGGCGGTATGAATCCGGAATACCGACCGGGTGATTTGGTCAGACTGACGGATCAGATTACATCCTTTGTTCCATCGCCATTAATCGGAGGCAATATGGAACAGCTCGGCCCTCGTTTCCCGGATATGTCTCATGTTTATGATGAGGGGCTTGGGACACAGTTGGATAATGTTGCAAAGAATCATGATATAGAGCTGAAAACAGGTGTCTATCTGCAGACAACCGGACCGAATTATGAGACGCCGGCGGAAATCCGGATGTACCGGATGCTCGGTGCGGATTGTGTCGGCATGAGTACCGCGTGTGAAGCGATGGTTGCGCGGCATATGGGTATGCGTGTAGCAGGAGTGTCGTGTGTGACGAATATGGCAGCAGGCATGGGACAGGCAGAATTAAATCATGCAGAAGTACAGGAGACTGCAAATAAGATTGCAGATGCGTTTTGCACGTTGATTTATGAATTTATAAAGACAATATAGGAAGAAATATACAGATGGATAAAACATTATTTCGTAAATTATTTGAAGACAGAATCGTGATGCTGGATGGTGCCACCGGAAGCAATCTGATGCAGGCGGGCATGCCGGTGGGTGTATGTCCGGAGCAGTGGATTTTGGAACATCCGCAGCATCTTGTGAAATTGCAGCGGGCGTACATCGAGGCAGGGACAAACATCCTGCTTGCGCCGACGTTTACGGCAAACCGTATCAAGCTTGCTGAGTATCATCTCGAGGATAAAATCGTAGAGATGAACCGTGCGCTTGTGGGACTGACGAGAGAGGCAATCGCGAAAGAAAATCACCGCGGCTATATCGCCGGAGATATGACGATGACCGGAAGACAGCTTCAGCCGGTTGGAGAGCTTTCCTTTGAGGAGCTTGTAGATGTCTATAAGGAACAGGCATCCATTCTCGCGGATGCAGGTGTTGATATGTTCTTTGTGGAGACCATGATGAGCCTGGCTGAGGCAAGGGCATGTGTGATTGCCATAAAAGAAGTATGTGACCTGCCGATTATGGTCAGTATGACCTTTAACAGTGATGGAAAGACCTTATTTGGCTCTACACCGGAGGCGTCTGTTGTATGTCTGCAGTCGCTGGGGGCGGATGCAGTCGGTATTAACTGTTCTACCGGACCGAAGGAGATGGAGGCACTGGTAAAGCGCATGGTAAGATATGCGAAGGTGCCGGTGTTTGCAAAGCCGAATAATGGTATGCCGGAGCTTGTGGATGGCGTGACGAAATATACGATGACACCGGAAACCTTTGCGGAATACGGCAGACTGCTGGTTCTGGCAGGGGCCCGTGCGGTTGGTGGCTGCTGTGGTTCGACACCGAAGCATATTGAAGCATTGAGAAAAGTGGTGCGCTCTGTGGAGACGAATATACCGACCCCACAGTGTACGAGAGTCCTGTCAAGCGAGAGTAGTATACAGGAGATTAACTTAGACGGCAATTTTCTTGTGGTCGGAGAACGCATTAACCCGACTGGTAAGAAAAAGCTGCAGGAACTGCTTCGTGCCGGAAACATGGAACTGGTGATCCAGATGGCAGAGGAGCAGACCGAGCGCGGTGCAAAAATCCTGGATATCAATATGGGTATGAACGGTATCGATGAGTTAGAGATGATGAAGCGGGCAATCTATGAAGTGATTTCCGTGACGAATCTGCCGCTTTGTATCGATTCTAGCCATGTGGATGTCATAGAGGCAGCCTTGCGCATTTATCCGGGACGCGCGCTGATTAATTCCATATCTCTAGAAGAAAAAAAATGCAGACCGCTTATGCGTCTTGCCAAAAAGTATGGCGCCATGGCGATTTTGCTTCCGCTTTCCGATAAAGGACTGCCGGAAAGCTTACAGGAGAAGAAAGATATTATATGCAGGTTGATTGAGATTGCAGAGGAGGAAGGCGTACCAAGGGATGCTTTGATTGTTGACGGACTTGTGGCGACAGTGGGTGCAAACAAAA
Source organism: Wujia sp. (assembly GCA_051879935.1). Taxonomy (GTDB): domain Bacteria; phylum Bacillota; class Clostridia; order Lachnospirales; family Lachnospiraceae; genus Coprococcus_C. The sequence goes on along the minus strand of JBJEMZ010000214.1, from coordinate 665 downwards.
ATGCAGCGCTTGAGACTCTGGACACGATTTCGTTTTGTAAATATGAGCTTGGGGTTCCGACGATTTGCGGTTTATCCAATATCTCCTTCGGACTGCCGGAACGTATCAATGTCAACACGGCATTTTTGACGATGGCGATTGCCCGGGGACTTACGATGGCAATCTGCAATCCGGGTCAGGCTACACTGATGAATGCAAGCTATGCGACGGATTTGCTGCTTGCAAAGGAAAATTCGGACAATCTGTATGTGGAAAATGTTGTTTCGGTTTCTCAGACGGAACAGCTCCCTTCCAAAAATGAATCGGCCGATTCGAATTCCGATGCCGGAAGCCGCGTGTATCATGATGTGGTAAAAGGAAATAAAGCAGGTATCGTAGAGGATGTGAAAAAGGAACTGGAAAGTGGAAGGAATCCGCAGGATATCATTGATATGGATCTGATTCCTGCCGTCAACAAGGTGGGAAAGCTGTTTGAACAGAAGAAGTATTTCCTGCCGCAGCTTATCGCAGGTGCAACGGCGATGGATCTTGCAATCGAATATATCACGCCGTTTTTGCAGGTGGAGGAACATGCAAAACCGAAGGGAACGGTGGTTATGGCAACGGTGGAAGGAGATATCCACGATATAGGAAAGAATATCGTTAAGGTACTTCTTGAAAATTAC
>JBJEMZ010000213.1:0-6408 GCA_051879935.1 Wujia sp. | reverse complement strand
CGATTGCGGGAGTTTTTCAGTCGGAGATGAAGAGTCTGATTATGCTTACATGTGTAGCACTGGTCGTTACGATGGGACCGACACTTGCTTACAAATTAAATACACCAATCGGTGTTATGAAATATGTGACAACGATTGCACTCGGCAGTCTGGTTGCTTTGATGGGTACAGACTCTACGATTGGTATTTATATGACATATGCGTTGGCAATGGTATTCAGTATTTTTTATTATGACAAGAAATTTACACTTCGGATATCCATTATCAGCTACTGTCTGTTGGTGTTATCCCTTTATTTCCGTTCCCTGACCGTAAAGCAGATTGAGTTTGAGACGAGCTTTGATTGGTTTTTTAGCCGCTCTCTCGGATTTTTGCTGGAGGCGGTTGTCATGAGCATCATCTGTGTGAAAATCGCGGATGTGTCTCACAATATGCTTGTGAAATTTGCGGATACACAGCAGACGGCAAATCTTGTAGAAGAGTGCCGGAATGCATCAGGAGAATTAAGCAGCGTTGTCGAGAAACTGGAAAAATGCATTCATGAGTTTGCAGATACCAATGCTGTCATTACGGAATCGGCACAAAGTACCCTTGCAGATTGCAACAACAGCTTTCAGTTTGCAGATTCTGTGTGCGCGTCGATGGATGAACTGAACCAGACGGTAGATGTCATCGTCGGCAATACAGAAGAAATGCTTGCAATCTCAAAGGAAACGACTGAAAAGATGCAGGGCTATATCGAGCTTATGGAGAAAACAACGGATGATATGCAGGTCATCGAGAAATCTGCTTATCAGACGGAGGAGTCCATTGAAAGTCTGGAAGCCGGAATCAAAGAGGTTTCAGAGTTCGCGGATGCCATCGCCAAGATTACAAGTCAGACGAACCTGCTTGCATTAAATGCATCCATTGAGGCGGCAAGAGCCGGAGAGATGGGAAAAGGATTTAGCGTAGTTGCAGAGGAAGTAAAGGTGTTGGCGGAGAATTCAAGGGAGGCAAGTGACGCGATTACGGGCATCATACATAATATTGTGTCACTGTTACATGAGGTACGGGTTTCCAATAAGGAAAACTTGAATAATATAACAGACGGTATCAGTAAGCTGCATTCCGTAGGAGAGGAAGCCGGAAAGCTTGGGAGAATGCAGATGGATTCCGTTGAAAAGGCGCAGATGGTCGCCGCTTCCAGCGAAGATACGGTGGAACACAGCAAGCAGGTATTGCAGATGGTAAAACAGATGCAGGCGATTTTGGAAAATACATTGAATCAGGCAAATCAGATTGTGCAGGAGTCATCAACGCAGAAGGATGTAACCGGCGCCGTGGAGGAATCCTTCCACCAGGTAAATGCGGTATCCCATGCATTGTCAGAGATTGGATAGGCACATGAGCAAAATCGGAGGATACGACAGAATGAACTTTAGGGAGAATGTGTTATGAAGATTGTAATGATAAATGGTCAGAATCATAAAGGTTCTACATACCATATTGGAAAGCTTCTTTCAGACAGATTGGCGGAGGAAAAGGATATTACGGAAGTTTTTCTTCCGAGAGATTTGAATCATTTTTGTCTGGGCTGCTATACCTGTCTGGAGGATGAACAGAAATGCCCATTTTATGAGGAGAAAAAGAAAATAGCTGATGCGATGGAAGCAGCGGACATTCTTATATTTACAACTCCGAATTACTGCATGGCCCCTTCTGCGCCGCTAAAGTCATTTTTGGACTTATTTTATCAGTACTGGATTCCGCACAGACCGAGAGCCCATATGTTTTCAAAAAAAGCAGTTGTGATTTCCACTACAGCCGGTGTGGGGGCAGGGCAGGCGATTAAGCCGGTAAAGCGGTCGCTTGCGTATTGGGGAGTCCCATACATAAAGACATATGGTCTGGCAGTGCAGGCAAGCAAATGGTCAGAGGTTTCAGAGAAGAAGAAAACAAAAATAGAAAAGGATATCAACCGGCTTGCTGTAAAAGTAAAAAATGCAAAGCCCGGGAAGCCGTCTGTATATATCCGTTTTATGTTTCATATGATGGCTGCACAAAGAAAAGGCGATAAGAATTGTATATCGTCAGAAACGGTTTATTGGAAGGAACACGGCTGGCTGGATAAACAGGTGCCATGGGGAAATAGGTGCTAGATGTGATTCAGGTTTCCGGAAGACAGGAGGTCGAGACAAGTGAGCGAGCATTTTATTAATTTAACACCTGACAATATTGCCACGGAGCATCTGTGCTGTATCATACGCAGCAAGGTAACGCATCCCGGGGTTGAGGCAAAGCGGGCGTGGCTTGCCGAGCGCTTGCCGGAGGGACATGTGTTCCGGAAGCTCGATGCGAAAGCGACAGTATTTATTGAGTATGCACCACTTGAAACAGCGTGGGTGCCTATAGTTGGAGATAACTATTATTACATATATTGTTTGTGGGTTTCAGGCAGTCCGAAAGGCTGTGGATATGGTCGTGCCCTGATGGAGTATTGTATAGCGGATGCGAAGGAAAAAGGAAAATCCGGGGTTTGTATGCTTGGAGCTGCAAAGCAGAAAGCATGGCTTTCGGATCAGGCATTTGCAAAGAAATTTGGATTTGAAACAGTGGATACGACGGAGAATGGATATGAACTTTTGGCATTGTCTTTTGACGGAACAACGCCGAAGTTTGCGCAGACTGCAAAAGAAGAATGCATAAAGGATGAGAAGCTGACAATCTATTATGATGAGCAGTGTCCGTTTGTCTATCAAAGAATCGAGATGATTAGGCAGTATTGCGAGGAAAAGGAAGTTCCGGTGTCATGGATTCAGGTGAACACGCTGCAAAAAGCAAAGGAACTGCCGTGCGTGTTCAATAATTGGGCAGTATTTTATAAGGGGAAATTTGTGACTGTGAATCTGCTCGATATTCCGTCGTTGGAGAGAATCTTGAAGAAATAAGGGACTGTAAGATGGAGGAAAAATCGGAAGGGTATGAATATTCGAGAAATGAAAAGAGAAGATATCCCTGCGTGTGCGGATATCTTATGCAAGGTATATAACAATGAATTATGGATGTGCCGCTTCGAAGTAGATACAGCGATAGCATACTTAACAGATTATTTTGAAGCAAAAAAATTTGTAGGATATGTCATTTGTGAAGAGGATCATGTGATTGGTGCATTGTTTGCTCACGAGAAAATATGGTGGAACAACAGTGAGGTGTTTCTCGATGAGATGTTTGTACGTCCGGACAGTCAGAGAAGCGGATTGGGTACTGCTTTGCTGAAAGAGCTTGAGACCTATGTGAAGGAACATCAACTGGCGGGTATTACATTATCCACAAACAGGTACGCGCCTGCTCCGTTGTTTTATAAAAAGAATGGATTTGCAGATTGTGAGCATGTTTTATTTATGGCAAAGGAAATCTGAAGGCAAAGCCCGTTTGGTGATAAAAAAGTGTGGTTTGATGCTGTGAATTTTTTGGGATTGTGAGTATGAAGAAATACAGAATCATTGCAGTTATATGTTATATATGTGCTGTGCTATCTTATGTTTTGGCAATTATGAATATATTTGGAGATGCAAAAAACTGGATGGGCATTGTTTGGTTATGTGCAGGGTCCGTGTGGTTATGCTTTGGATCGATATGTATACATAAATCTCCAAAGGATGAAGGGAAATAACATCATTTTAGCGAAAGGGTGATATTATGATTCGTTATAAAATAACAACAAAAGAGGATATGGAACTGCTTATGCAGAGCAGATTAGAGATGCTTCGGGAGGTTAATCATCTTCCTTCGGATTACATATTCGATCAGGAATTTGTTTTGATGAGCAGGCAGTATTTTGAGAGCGCAAATCAGACTACGGTCTTAGCTATGGATGGAGATGTGGTTGGTTGTGCGTCGCTTTGTTATATCGATGTTATGCCGACATTCTCACATCCGACAGGGAAAAGAGCGCACTTAATGAATGTATATACAAGGAAACAATATCGAAGACAAGGATTAGCGTCTGAAATGTTAAATATACTTATTGAGGAAGCAAGGAAAAAGGGTGTTACTGAGATCAGTCTGGATGCCACGGAATCAGGCAGACCATTATACAAGAAACATGGGTTTGTTGATTCGTCTGAATGTATGGTCCTTAATTTATTAGAGGAGGAACCATCATGAACGAAGTGAATGATTTAGGATGGTTCCGACGACCTGCCGCCGAGTGAAACGAGGGGGCGATACATATTATTCCAGGAGTGTTAGAGATGAAAAGAAATATTTTGACAATGGCAATGGCTGTTATGCTGTTGTTTGGTTTGTGTGCCTGCGGAACAAATGATAATGCAACTTTCAATGGAAGTAAGACAGGAGATGCAGAGCATTTTGACATAGACTTTGAAATACTGAATGATACCTATACGCATAATCTGATTCTGAAAGAGGGAGACAGCATTGCAATCTCTATCGAGAAGGAGTCCGGAGTGATTTCATTGTTGGTACAGAGGGAATCCGGGGATGCTGTTTACCGTGGAGATGATGTGGAAACAGGCTCGTTTGAGGTGGTAATCAGCGAAGACGGAACATATACGCTAAGTGTAACAGGGGAAAAAGCAAAGGGACACGTTGTGTTTACACGAAAAGAAAAAGCGGATGTGGCGGATTCCGAGGAGCAACCAGAGACAGAGGACAATGTAACTGAAAGTGGGAATATGGAATCGGGCGATGCAGAAATTAAGAATGCGGCAGAGGATAGTACTGAAAATAGCAACATAGAAGATACCACTACGGAAGACAGCGCTTCGTCAGTTTCTGTGGATCAGATAATAGGGCCGTGGCATCTGGATGATTCAAAAACGGATATGGATGCCATAAATGAGGCATTTCCCGGGGCGATGGAAGCTGGGAATAGCATGGAGATTCGCTCAGATGGAAAAATCTCATGGTATATCGGTTCGGATGGTGGAGTTGGCACATACGAATTAGATGGTAATTGGTTAGAAGCTACCGTTACAAGTAATGTGGATGGAACAGTCTATAAGAACAGAGTAGAAATACAGGAAAATGGGGATGGCTATATTTTGATAATGACTTATAAGGATTTTATTTTCACATGGAAACTTGGTGAGTGAGAGACCGGAAAAGGAAATGAAGTATAAATTATCCAGGATAGAGAATACACAAGGAGGTGCAAAATGGGACAGGTAGCGAATCAGATGGCAGTAGAGCTGTTTTTCAAGATGAAACAAAAGATAAAGGCAAAGAGAGAAGAAAAGAAAAAACAAACAGAGCAGGAGAAAAAGAAGAAGTGAAAGATGCAAATAAGGCAATTCTTGAGGCGCTTAAGGATAAAGACGATAAAAAAGCATACGCGCTTGCCAAAGAGATAGGTGCAAAATCCGCTGAAACAAATGAATATTATGAAATGTTTGATGGATATCTCAGTATGCTTGATGAGAAGAGCTCGTATGTGAGGACAAGGGGCTTTTGCCTGGCGTGTGCACAGGCAAGGTGGGATGTTGCCGGAAAGGTTGATGCCGCTTTCGATGAGATGAAGGTTCTTTTGAATGATGAAAAACCGACGGTGGTAAGGCAGTGCCTTAGCGCTTTGCATGAGGTTGTGCTATACAGACCGGAGCTTAGCGATAGAATCACCGAGGCTGTAAAGAACATAGATTTAAGTCGCTATAAGGATAGTATGACACCACTTATAAAGAAGGATGCAGATGAGCTGTTGAAGATGATGGAGTAACTGGATATTTGGGTGCAATCAAAGACATGGAAGAAAGGAGATTTTTTATGAAAAAGAAATATGAAGAACTTATGAATAATATCAATGAGGGAAAATATACCGGACGTGAAATCTTGCTTACAGGGGCTGTTTTGTTTTTGTCAGGCATGTTATTGGGGATGTTTTTTTCTCCGAGAAAATACCAACAAATCGGCAGCTATAACGGGAATGGAAGCTGTAATGACAGTGAGGCAAAGGTAGAAAAGGAATAAGAAAAAAGAAGAAATAGGAAGGCAAAGATTATGAGAAAAACGAAAAAAATTATGGTAGGTTTCGTAGGTGCATGTATGGTTGCTTCTCTTTGTGCTTGTAATTCAGACAAAGATAAAACAGATGTGACAGTTACGAAGACAGAAACGATTGAGGTAAGTACAACAGAGACAGAAAAAACGGATGTATCTACTACAGAATCAAAAAAAACAGAAGCGCAGGTTACGGAGGAAATACAGACAACTCAGACAACTGAGTCAGTCAAAGCTGAGGATGCGACAACCGAGGCTGTAAGTGGGGGAATAGAAGAAACTACTACTTCAGAGACATCTACTCCCGGCCCGGATGTAGCAGAACTTGTCAATCTGCGTGGAGATGAAACAACAGTATATAAGCTTGCAGATGGTACTTATATGGATCATATCGACCGTCGCTTTACA
>JBJEMZ010000212.1:0-6410 GCA_051879935.1 Wujia sp. | reverse complement strand
ATTTCCTCTTTCGTCATACCAAATGCGGCATCCTCCGCAATCAGATCAACCAGATTGTTCTCATTGCCATACTTCTTCACCTGTTCGCCTGCCATCATAGAATATTCACGAATCTTCTCATGAAGCTCCTGACGGTTTCCACCCCGCTTAACAGCATCCATCATAATATTCTCGGTTGCCATAAACGGAATCTCCTTCATAAAGTGCTGGTAGATTACCTTGTCATATACTACAAGCCCGTCCACAACATTCAGATACAAGTCCAAAATACCATCGATTGCAAGAAAGGCTTCCGGAACGGAGATACGCTTGTTTGCGGAATCATCCAATGTACGCTCAAACCACTGGGTCGCAGCAGTAATCGCCGGATTTAACGCATCTGCCATCACATAGTTTGCAAGAGATGCAATCCGCTCACTCCGCATCGGATTCCGCTTGTAAGCCATTGCAGAAGAACCAATCTGATTTTTCTCAAACGGCTCCTCAATCTCCTTTAAATGCTGCAGGAGACGGATGTCATTTGAAAACTTGTGCGCAGACATTGCGATACCGGAGAGCACATTTAACACACGTGCATCTACCTTACGGGAATAGGTCTGCCCGGACACCGGATAGCAGGACTCAAATCCCATCTTCTTTGCAATCATACCGTCAATCTTTTTAATAGTCTCATGATCCCCGTTAAACAGCTCCAAAAAGCTTGCCTGGGTACCGGTTGTTCCCTTGGAACCAAGCAGCTTTTGCTGTCCGATCATATATTCAATATCCGAAAGGTCAAGAAGAAGCTCCTGCATCCAGAGCGTTGCACGCTTTCCGACTGTAGTCGGCTGGGCAGGTTGGAAATGTGTAAAGGCAAGTGTTGGTAAATCCTTGTATTTTTCTGCGAACTTAGACAGCTCATCAATGACATTAATCAGTTTCTTGCGAACAAGCTTCAATGCCTCCGTCATAACGATGACATCCGTATTATCTCCGACATAACAGCTTGTAGCACCAAGGTGAATAATTCCTGCTGCCTTCGGACACTGCTGTCCATATGCATATACATGACTCATAACATCGTGACGAACAAGCTTTTCACGTTCCTTTGCGACATCATAATTTATATCATCCACATGACTTTTCAGTTCTTCAATCTGTTCATCTGTAATTCTCGGATTGCCGTCTGCATCCTTCAGTCCCAGCTCCTGCTCTGTCTCTGCAAGCGCAATCCACAGTCTTCTCCAGGTCTTAAACTTCATATCAGGTGAAAAGATATATTGCATCTCCTTACTTGCATATCGCTCTGACAATGGACTAACATACTTATCTCTACTCATTTTTTCCTCCTGTTTGCAACAATTATTTATCATATTCGCCACGGATATCCTCCTTCGGCGGTTCTATCGGCCACTTTCCCGTAAAGCAGCCGTTGCAAAACTGTCTGCCGCCTGTAAGCTCCGGCAGACGTTCTACCTTTAAATACCCAAGTGAATCCGCACCGATAATCTGACGGATTTCCTCAATCGTACGATTGTATGCGATAAGCTGGTCACTGTCCGGAACATCCGTTCCGAAATAACACGGATATAAAAACGGCGGTGATGAAATACGGACGTGGACCTCCTTTGCTCCCGCCTCCTTCAGCATACTGACGATACGGTCACTCGTCGTTCCTCGCACAATGGAATCATCAATCATAATGACGCGTTTTCCGCGCACTGCATCAGCAAGAACATTTAACTTGACCCGGACGCTCGATTCACGCTGGCTCTGTTTCGGTTTGATAAATGTCCGCCCTACATATCCATTTTTTACAAAGGCTGTACCGTATGGGATTCCGGACTCCAGTGAATATCCGAGTGCTGCGGCATTCCCGGATTCCGGCACGCCGACAACCAAATCCGCCTCCACAGGACTGTCCTTTGCCAGGCACCGTCCCGCAATGATTCTTGACTGATAAACACTCATCCCGTCAATCACACTGTCCGGTCTGGCAAAATATATGTATTCAAACACACATCTGCCATGTTCCTTCTGACACAAATCTGTGTAGGACTCAATCCCCTTATCCGGAGAAATCACAACCATCTCTCCCGGCTCAACATCCCGCACAAATTCTGCACCAATCGTATCTAAAGCACAACTTTCGGAAGCAAGAATATATGCATTGTCACGTTTCCCGATACATAAAGGCCGGAACCCAAAAGGATCTCTTGCACCAATTAGTTTTCTTGGACTCATAACAATCAGAGAATAGGAACCGACAAGCTTCTTCATTGCATTTTTCACTGCTTCTTCTACCGTTGCCGTTTTCACCCGCTGTCTTGCAATATGATAAGCAATGACTTCCGAGTCAATCGTCGTCTGAAAAATCGCACCGTCATACTCAAGCTCCCGTCGTAGCTCCGGAGCGTTGACAAGATTGCCGTTATGTGCAAGTCCAAGTGTGCCTTTTATATAATTAAGCACAAGAGGCTGCGCATTCTCACGTGTACTGGCACCGGCTGTCGAATAACGTACATGTCCTACACCAATGTTACCTTTCAGCTTATCAAGATCCTCCGGTGTAAAAACCTCATTCACAAGGCCCATACCCTTTGCCGACAGCACCTTGCCCTTTGGCCCTTCCGTATCCGAAACCGCGATACCACAGCTCTCCTGCCCTCTGTGCTGCAGGGCAAACAAGCCATAATAAATCGTTCTCGAAACATCATTGCCATCAAAGTCATACATACCAAAGACACCGCACTCCTCATGCAGCCCATCATCCTGATAGTGTTCCATTACTTCACTCATGTTATACTTACCTCTCATTTTAATCAACCTGTTTTGTGATTACAATTGCTTTTCTGATTTGCGACTTATTCTAAAGCAATTCTGCAAATATGCAAAATATTTCTTCGCAAAACTTCGTTTTTGTTTGTTTTTCCTAAGCCGAGCTTATTATAACCCACATTATCGAAACTATCAAACAAAATATGGCTTTTTTTTAATAATCTACATTTTGTATAGCCATACGACATTTTTTTTGATATAATTATGAAAAATTCCAAATCGGAGGGTTACTATGCAGGAAAAGAGAAAAAATGTACGGCTTCCTATCAAACTAAAGCTGGAAGTCTCGAATTTATTTAAGCAGGATGGCGTCAAAATCGATAATCTGGACGCAGAAATTGAAGTGTTTGATATATCAAAAGCCGGTATTGGATTTATGTCTCTGTCAAAGTTTCCGGTTGATTATTACTTCAACGCAACGATTGAATTTGAAAATCGGGAGGAAATCATTCTTGCGGTTGTAAAGATTCTTTACGTTACTCCAATCGGTGACAGCGGATTCCGTTACGGATGCGAATTTGTCGGACTTCCATCCATGTATGACCACATCTTCGAAGAATATGCACAGAATCTCTAATCCATTTCCACGCAAAAAGCAGCTGCATCGACACATATTTATGTGTTGATACAGCTGTTTTTACGTTCTTAAATATTTAATAATATCTTATTCTGACAGATATTCCTTCAAAGCGTCTTCCCAATTTGCAAATTTATGATTTGTTGTAAGACGCAGCATATAGTTATCCAATACCGAATACGCCGGTCTCTTTGCCGGAGTCGGATACTGATCCGTGGTGAGATGATTAACCTTCGCCTTCACTCCCGCATACTCAAATATTTTCTCTGCAAATTCTGCCCACGAACAGTTTCCCTCACAGGTTCCATGAAATACACCATAGTTCTCGGTAGGCTCCAGCACATGAATCATCCTGGCAAGTTCCTTTGTACTTGTCGGAGAACCAATCTGATCGCAGACAACACCCACCTCGCCCTTTTCTTTTCCAAGCGAAATCATAGTCCGGACAAAATTCTTACCGTCACCATACAGCCATGCTGTACGAATGATAAAGTATCTGCTTGAAAACTGCTTTACAAATTCCTCTCCTGCAAGCTTTGTCTTTCCATATGCTCCAAGGGGAGCAACCGCGGAAAACTCCGTGTATGGTTCCGTTGCCGTTCCGTCAAACACATAGTCTGTGGAAACATGTATCATCTTCGCTCCGATTTTTTCTGCTGCAATGCTTAGATTTCTAGGACCGATTGCATTGATTTTATATGCCAGATCCCACTCAGACTCACATGCATTAACATTCGTATGCGCCGCACAGTTAATAATCACATCCGGTCTGTTTTCTTCCACAAAGGCCGTAACCTTTTCAACATTTGTAATGTCAAGCTCTGCAACATCCGTGTTGATTAATTCCACATCATCATCTGCATATTCTATGCCGATGGCTCTTCCAAGCTGTCCGTTGCATCCCGTTATAAGTATCCGTCTCATATTGCGAATTCTCCTTTTATTGTCCTTTTTATTTGTTCAAAGCTTCCGGTATATCATCCGGATTCTCCTGATATTCTACAAATACAATATCTTCATTTGCGTGGAACCCCTCTGTACTGTCCTTTTTAAATAACACAATCAATGTTTGAAACAGCAGCTTGATATCAAGCCAGAAGCTGTACTCTTCTATATATGTTAAATCTAAGATCAGCTTATCCTTCGGGGATGTATTGTACTTCCCAGCCATCTGGGCATGTCCTGTTATACCGGCTTTCACACGTAGCCGGTACTCAAATTCGGGCAATACAGATGTATAATTAAATATATTGGCAAGCATCTCCGGTCTCGGACCGACGACACTCATATCACCCTTTAACACATTGAAAAACTGCGGTATTTCATCAATCCGGTATTTACGCAACACTCTTCCGACCCGGGTTACGCGGTCATCATTTTCAATCACAGAGTAGTTCTCCACGTTTTCTTTCATCGTACGAAACTTGTAAACCGAAAAGATTTTTCCATCCCTCGTTGCACGGTTTTGTTTGAAAATAATGCTTCCGTGATCATCAAGTTTTATCAATATGACTGTAATGAGCATAAGCGGAGATGTAAGAACAAGTGCAATCAGCGAAATCACAATGTCCATTGCTCTTTTTATAAATCGCTGTTCGAGAGTCAGTCCCTTCGAATAATTACAATACACTGACACATCATCCAATATAAAATGTTTTGCACTCTTTTCAATCACATCATGCATATCCGGATTAAAATACACATTTTTCATATTTTGATAACAGTATTCCAATATCCGGGTGCGATCCTCAATCGGAACATCATAGATAAAAACCGTCTCATGTTCCATGATATACTGCTTTAGATTCACATCCCGATAATCCGCAACTTTATTCACCTTATACTGCAATTTATATTTAAATACACCTCTCGCAATTTCATTTAAACTCTGCTGAGAAGAAGTAATAATGATACAGTCCTCCGGCTTATACAATTTAAAATACAACCGATTTCCGCCATACACAAAAATCCAGATTACAATAAACTGTACAAAAAGAATCGGAATCAGCAAATATGGCTGTTCAAACTCAAAATCATAGTTATTCATCTGGTTTGTATTCATGATGGACAACACAAGCACAGAGATGACATCTGTAAATATCTGATTCAAAAACAGGGAAGAAACAATCGGCTTATTTTTTCTCTTACCAATATCATATCGCCCATATATGTTCGAAAACATATAGTGCATCACCACATAAGCCGCAATCGTAATACCGGTAGTTCTTGAAATATTCCACAACTGCCAGTTTGTTCTTGCATATGCACTGTAAAATACAAAAAACAATATCAAATTGAGTATCAGCTTGAGAAAAAAAACAAGGGTTGTCTCAAGTTTTCTGGAATTATTTTTCATAACTCTTCTTATAATTCGTATCCTTTTTTGCGGATTACATCCACAACTGCATCCACATGTTCTTTACACAATGCATCCGTTTTTGCCTCTACCATAACCCGAATGAGCGGTTCTGTGCCACTCTCACGAAGCAAAATACGCCCATCGTCTCCAAGTGCTTCCTCTACCTTTTTTGCAGCAGCAAGGACATCGGCATCTCCCATTACATCCTGTTTGCTTGTTACCCTCACATTGACTAAAAGCTGCGGATAGATAGAGAGCCCGCGTGTAAGCTCCGACATCGTAGTTTTACTTTCCACCATGACCTCCATCAGTTTCAGAGAGGTCAGTACACCATCGCCGGTTCTTGCATTTTTCGAGAATATAATATGCCCGCTCTGCTCACCGCCAAGCACATATCCATTTTCCATCATGCACTCGTACACATATTTATCGCCGACCGCAGTCTTTTCGTATCCGATTCCCTCTGCATCAAACGCCTTATACAATCCGAGATTGGACATGACTGTTGTCACAACCTAACCCTCACCAACGACTTCTCCTGGTCCGTCACCCGCGACGCCGCCTTCCGCAAGTGCCCCCGCGCCTACTACTACTCCTACTACGGCTCCTGGTACGGCTGGGACCGCAACGCACCCGAGACCGCCCAGCGACTCTACC
>JBJEMZ010000211.1:0-6423 GCA_051879935.1 Wujia sp. | reverse complement strand
CTTTTGTATCAAAGTTCGTATGCATCGCATAGCAACAGATTCCATGCTCAATTAATGTAAGTATTTTCTTCCCAAGGGGTGTTTCATCATTTACCCTGCCGATTTTTCCGAAAATAAACGGGTGATGTGTAACAATCATATCAAACTGATGTTGTATGGCTAAATCAACCACTTCCTCACTTGCGTCAACCGCTAACAACAGTTTATGAATCTCGCGGTCCTTTCGTCCCACCAGCAAACCAACATTATCCCACGAAAGCGCATATTCCGGCGGGGACTGTTTTTCTAATATATGTATAATTTCACTGCACAGCATCGTTATCTCCTCCCAATATCCGAAAGCATGGCGATTTCCTGTTTCAGCGTCTTACAACGCAGTTGCGCTGATTGTGTATCTTTTTCAGAAAGCACATCAAACAATTGTTGTTTCTTTTTCCGTTCCGATTGCAGATAATCTGCAAACAATGGTTCCATGCGCTGCAAAAGCACCGGCCCATAGATTGCTTCCACCTCTTCCAGATAAATATTTTCCGTTCCTTTTTTTGCCTTGATAATCGTGTAAAATCTACCTTCTTCCTGCAAAAACATTTCATCTGTAATTACATATTTTTGTTCTGACAGCAAATATCGCACTGCGTCCGGCTCTGATTGTGGTTGTAAAATCAATCCAATTCCTGCATCGAGGTGTTGTTTCCCTTTTTGCAGAATATTGCGCATCAATTCTCCCCCCATACCTGCGATAACCGCCCAGGATGCCTCGTGTGGTTCAACTTGTTCAAACCCATCAGAAAGTCTGGTTTCTACACTTTTTTCCATTCCAAACATCTGAATATTCGACTGAGCAATTTCAAGTGGTCCTTTTCTCACATCCACCGCTATTACATGCTTCGCAATCGCTTCTTTGATGCATGCAATCGAGACAAAAGCATGGTCGCAGCCAATATCAAGCACACCCGGAATAATCCCATCTTTTTGGGCCTCCAGTTTTAACATATTCACAATACTCCGCATGCGCTCTGATAACACTATTTTTTTTTCCGATATTGCCTTATTCATTTGAATCCAGATAATCCTTTAATTTTCTGCTTCTACTTGGATGCTTCAATTTTCGAAGTGCCTTTGCCTCAATCTGTCGGATACGCTCTCTTGTGACCTGGAACTCCTTACCGACTTCCTCCAGTGTACGGGCACGGCCATCGTCCATACCAAAACGCAGCCGCAATACCTTCTGCTCACGTTCAGTCAAAGTGTCAAGCACCTCATTTAACTGGTCACGCAAAAGATTGCTTGCTGCCGCCTCAGCCGGCACAGGTACATTCTGATCCTGAATAAAATCGCCAAGATGGCTGTCTTCTTCCTCTCCAATCGGGGTTTCCAAAGAAACCGGTTCCTGGGATATCTTCAAAATTTCCCGCACGCGCTCCACAGATATATCCATCACTTCTGCAATTTCCTCAGGCAGCGGTTCTCTTCCAAGCTCCTGCAGCAACTGACGAGATACACGAATGAGCTTATTTATCGTTTCAACCATATGAACAGGAATTCGGATTGTTCTTGCCTGATCGGCGATTGCTCTTGTAATTGCCTGACGAATCCACCATGTTGCATACGTACTAAACTTATATCCTTTACGATAATCAAATTTTTCAACTGCCTTTATCAGTCCAAGATTTCCCTCTTGGATCAGGTCAAGGAATAACATTCCACGACCAACATAACGCTTAGCAATACTTACAACAAGTCGTAAATTCGCCTCTGCAAGCTTCTGCTTTGCCTTTTCGTCTCCGGTTTCCATTTTCTTGGCAAGCTCTATTTCTTCCTCTGCAGTCAAAAGCGGAACCTTACCGATTTCCTTCAGATACATACGAACCGGATCCTCGATACTTACACCATCAGGGACAGATAAATCTATCTTTTCGACATCAATATCTGCGTCATCCACCTCATCCAAAATAATGTCATCAAGTATTTCTTCATCCTCATCCGTCTCAGACAACACGGCAACGTGATGCTCATCCAGATAATCAAAAATCTTCGTCATCATCTCGGTTGTCAGGGCAAGATCCGGTTTGCCAACGAAATAATTTACAATCTCGGTATCTATCAGCGTATTATCATTTTTCTTCGCCATCTCAACCAAACGGTCCAAATGTTCCTTCATCTGTTCCGAGACCATAATGCCAGAATCTTCCCCTTTCAATGTTTGCTGTGTTTCCTTTTCTGTAATCTTCTTTGCCATTCTATTTCCATCCTTCCACCTTAGTTTATATTTTATCCATTATTTAATGAAATATGCAGTTTCGATAGTTTACCTTTTGTAGCTATCAATTCCGGCAATTTATTTGGATTATTTGCAATATTCGCCAGCTCATAGTCGATTCTTGCCATCTTGACTTTCCGTACAAGTTCATTAATCGCTCGTTCTTTTTCATCCGGACTAATTTCAAAATCCAATTCTGTCTGTAGTATCTTCGCAACAAGTCTCTGTTTTTCAACGTCTTCGAACAAGTTTACGATTGACGCCGGTTTAACCTCTCCCGTTCCACGATATTGGTCAAACAGACATTTTGCCACTGTATGATAATCTTCATCCACAAAGTCATCCTCAGAAATAATGCCATCCAAAACTTTAAACAGATTTATGTCACCAACCATCCAAGTCAGCAAAAGCCTTTGTGGTTGTGTTTGCAAATCTTCTGCATCCTCTCGCTGTTTTTCTCGTGTTACAGCCTCAGATGGCGCACCAGCATATACCTGTTCCTCAGCACTTTCCGACCTTGCCGCAACCGTTCCATACTTTGTAATCATAGCTTTAAACCCATCAGGTTCAAAATGATATTTGTCTACAACTGCTTCCATATAGCTATGCCTTACAACCGGATCATCCAGCGCTGCCAGACGCTTTGCTGCGTCCTTCGTAAACCGGATTTTTTCTTCCGGATCTTTTAAATCATACATCCGGGCAATACTATCAATCTCAAATATAATCCCCGTTACGGCATTTCCTATACGTTCTTCAAATGCTTCCTTTCCTAGGTTTTGTATAAATTCGTCCGGATCTTTATACGGTTTTAAATCTATTACCCGTGTAGAAAGTCCCGCTTCTCTCAAAATCGTTATCGCTTTCATTGTTGCCTTATGTCCGGCTCCATCACTGTCATAAGCAAGATAAACATCATCCGTATAACGTTTCACAAGCGTTGCATGCCCCATCGTCAGCGCTGTTCCGAGTGATGCGACTGCATTATCGAACCCGGCCTGATGCAAAGCAATGACATCCATATAGCCCTCGCACAATATGATACCGCGCCGTTTAGAACGTCTGGCAATATGCGCAGCAAACAAGGTATGACTCTTGTCAAAAACAACTGTTTCCTTTGTGTTAATATATTTGGGAAGTCCGTCACCAAGGACGCGTCCTCCAAATCCAATTACCTTTCCATTGCTATCCAAAATCGGCACCATGGCACGATTCCAAAACAAATCCTGTCCACCTTTTCGTTCATCAATCCGGACCAGTCCGGAATTTTTCATCTGTTCATCTGTATATCCACGTTTTTTCAAATATAAATATAAATCATTTTCATAAATATTCGAATAACCAAGTCCGAACTGATAAATTGTTTCATCCGTCAACCCACGGTTATGAAAATATTCCAGAGCCTTTTTTCCTGCATCCGATTTCGTCAAAAGATAGTGGAAATATCCGGCAGCAACCCGATTCATCTCCTTGAGTATGACCTTATAATTTTCTTTTGCCCGCTGTTCCTTTGACATATTCTGTTCCGGAAGCGATACACCCCCGCGTTCTGCCAAAACTTTCACGGCCTCGGGAAAAGAATAATTCTCATATTCCATTATAAAGGTCAACACATTGCCGCCAGCTCCACATCCAAAACAATGGTACATTTGTTTTTCCCGGCTCACATGAAAGGACGGTGTTTTTTCGTGATGAAACGGACAACATGCAAGATATGAATTCCCTCTTCGTTTTAACGTCACATAACTGCCAATCACATCCACAATATCATTGCGACTGCGCACTTCTTCAATTATTTCATCCGAGTAATACATATCTTTTCCTTTTCTACATGTCTATTCCTGACTCCACGACTTTGGAATCAATATTTTTTTAGCCATATCCACGGCATAGTTATCCGTCATTCCCGCTATGTAATCACAGATGACAGTCTCCTTGGATTCACCCAATTCAATATAGGTCCGGTATTCCTCCGGAAGCCATTCTTCATGCTCCATAAATTCTTCATACAGCATACTGATCAGGCGTTCCGCTTTTACCTCTTCGCTCTTTGCCACCGGATTTGTATATAAGTCGCGGAACATGAATTTGCGAAGTTCCCGAAAGGCTTCGCTGTAATCATCCGGAACAACAATCGCATCAACGTCCATGCTTGCATGAACCACTGCATGAATCATAGTATTTATTCGATCTCTTGTACTGTGCCCAAGCAAATCCGTACACATCTTCGGAAGCATATCCTCTGTTAAAATACCTGCCCGGATTCCATCATCAATATCATGGTTTACATATGCAATTTTATCGGACAAGCGAACTATGTGCCCTTCCAATGTGGCAGGATTGCAGCTTGTCTTATGGTTTAATATGCCATCCCGAACCTCCCACGTAAGATTCAGACCCTTCCCATTTTTTTCAAGCTTCTCCACAACGCGCACGCTCTGCTCATTGTGGCAAAATGGTTTAGATGTATATTTGGATAGTGCTCGTTCACCCACATGGCCAAACGGAGTATGTCCCAAATCATGACCAAGCGCAATTGCTTCCACAAGGTCTTCATTCAGACGAAGTGCACGAGCAATCGTTCTGCCTATCTGTGCTACCTCAAGTGTGTGCGTAAGCCTCGTTCGGTAATGATCACCACCGGGAGACAGGAATACCTGCGTTTTGTGTTTCATCCTTCGAAAAGATTTGGAATGAATTATACGATCGCGGTCGCGTTGATACTCCGTTCGCAAATCGCACTTTTCCTCTTTCCTCACCCTTCCCCTCGATGTATCAGCAAAGGATGCAGACGGCCTATACATTTCATGTTCTCTTTGTTCAAAATATTCTCTAATCAGCAATCGTTTTCTCCTCACAAAAAACCATCTAAATAGATTATTCCATATAATTCGTTAATTCCCTTTATTTTTTTGCAAAAAAATAAGTTGTCGCACTGATTTTGAAAAACAATGCAACAACTTACCCTTGTCCTATATTTTACTGTCCACCAGAAGAAACAACTCCGCCATTTTCCAGTCTGGATGCAATTCCCTCCAGATTATAATCTGCCCATACGGTTCCTTCCATATCATTCTCCGGATCAACTTCGATTGTCTGAAGCCATTGATTCTCCAGACTTTGGAACTGCTCATCTACAGTATCAGAAGCTAACGCATACGCATAGCTTTTCATCAGTTCTTCATCATGCGCCGTCTTCATATAGATAACCGCATACCCAAGTTCCTCTTCTAAAACGCCTGTACAATCACCTGTTTCAAGACTCTCAATTGCCGCATTTATTGTCTCAGTATAACTTCCTACATAACCGGTTCGTTCAAAGAAATAGTCCGACACTCCATATTTTGCCGCAAGTGACTCCGGATCACCGCCTTTTTCAAGTTCTGCAAGCAGAGCCTCTGCATCTGCTTTCGCCTTTTCTTTTGCAGCATCATCGAGATAGATATAGCTTCCGTCTGTTGCAGTCGCAGGAACGTCATCCTCCGTTGTCTCAACAGTCGGAAACAATATATAGTCAATAATCGTAAAATTATAATCCTTATATTTCTCCTCTATATCCGCCTGCACCTGTTTACCCATATCATTTTTGATGTCGTTTTCAAATTTTGAAACGTAGGTCTGTTCTGTAAACACCTTCCGAACAACATCTTCCGATATCCCATAATCCTCAAGCAAGCCATCCGGCATCGAGTTGATAAAATTACGAATCGTCATCTCCGTTGTCTCAATATCAGAATCTGTTAATGTGACATCATTATGCTGCGTGACATCATATAAAATCTTGGTTGTACGAATAAGAGATACTGTACTATCCTTAAATGAATCCGGATTTGCCTTCACCGAAGCTTCTGTTCCACCATTCATCACAAGTGCCTGTATAGCATACACAAGCATCTCATCCATATAGATATCGTAATCACCTATCACCATAACCTTTGTCGAAGACGCATCCCCCTGTGTCATCGTACCTATCGTCGAAACCTCCGGTTTATCATCGCTCAAGCCATTTTTACACCCTGTCAGCATGCCCATTGCAAGACTTGCAGAAAGTAAGGATACTAATATCTTTTTTGCTGTATTATTTTTCTGTACCATGACAGACCTCCACCTTTTAGTATTTCAAAACATATCCTATTTTATTGTACTTTTCATCATACGTCAAC
>JBJEMZ010000210.1:0-28737 GCA_051879935.1 Wujia sp. | reverse complement strand
ATGTCAATATATTCGCCGGACAACGCTTTGTTCATGCTTCTTACCGCACAAAATTTACCACACATGGAGCAGGTATCATCATGCTCCGGTTTTCTGTCCTCACGAATGGCTTTTGCAGTCTCCGGATCAATGGCACATTCCCATTGTTTTTCCCAGTCAAGTGTCCGTCTGGCATCCGCCATTTGATCATCGATTTCTCTGGCTCCGCGCACCCCTTTGGCGATATCTGCTGCATGGGCGGCAATCTTCGATGCAATAATCCCCTGCTTTACATCCTCGACATTTGGCAGGGCAAGATGTTCTGCCGGAGTCACATAACAAAGAAACGCGGCTCCTGCCTGTGCGGCAATCGCACCTCCGATGGCGGATGTAATATGATCATAGCCCGGTGCAATGTCTGTCACGAGCGGCCCGAGTACATAAAACGGTGCGCCCATGCAGATACTCTGTTGTACCTTCATGTTGGCAGCAATCTGATCCATCGGCATATGTCCGGGACCTTCCACCATAACCTGTACATTTCTTTCCCATGCCCGCTTTGTGAGCTCTCCGAGTCGGACAAGCTCTTCTATCTGGCAAACATCTGTTGCATCCGCAAGACATCCGGGTCTGCATGCATCTCCGAGAGAAATCGTAACATCATGTTTCTCACAGATATCCAATATCTCGTCATAATATTCGTAAAACGGATTTTCTTCTCCGGTCATGGTCATCCATGCAAATACGAGGGAACCGCCGCGGGATACGATGTTCATCTTGCGTTTATGCTTTTTAATCTGTTCAATCGTTTTTCTTGTGATTCCGCAGTGTAAGGTGACAAAATCAACGCCATTTTCCGCATGTAATCTTACGACATCGATAAAATCCTTTGCCGTGAGGGTTGCAAGGTCTCGCTGATAATGAATCACGGAATCGTAAACAGGCACGGTTCCAATCATAACCGGACATTCCGCAACCAATTTTTTACGAAACGGCTCTGTATCTCCGTGAGAGGACAAATCCATAATTGCATGTGCACCGAGATTCACTGCTTCCATCACTTTTTTCATCTCGATATCGTAATCCTTGCAGTCCTTGGAGACACCGAGATTCACATTGATCTTCGTCCGGAGCATCGAACCCACTCCTTCCGGGTCAAGACAGGTATGCTTTTTGTTTGCGCAGATTACTACTTTTCCGCTTGCGACAAGCGGTAATAATTCTTCGGTTGTCATCCGTTCTTTTTCGGCAACTTTTGCAAGCTCGGGCGTAATGATTCCTTTTCTCGCCGCATCCATCTGGGTAGTATATTCGTTCATAGGAACCTCCTGAGGTAGTTCATAGTCATAATTAATACAGATTATAACATATTTGACCTATAAATACAAATAAGAATGCTCCCGTTTTTTCCTATATCTGCAAACGGGAACATTCTTATTATTTTGCGTATTCAGTTTATGAAACCAAAGCTTCAATCTGTGACTTGGAAATGACACCGATGGATTTTTGCTTGATGGAACCATGTTCGAATACAAGCAGCATTGGAATGCTCATGACATTGTACTGCTGTGCAAGAGATGGTTCCTCGTCTACATTGACCTTGCAGACCTTGATTTCCGGATGGGATGAAGCAACTTCATCTACAATCGGGGAAAGCATCTTACATGGTCCACACCATGCTGCCCAGAAATCAACCAGCGTGATTTTGTCACTTTTCAAAACTTCCTGTTCAAAGTTATCTGCCGTTACGTCAATCACTGACATGTTTATTCTCCTTCTCTTTTCCGTATATTTATTTGCAAAGTTCTCCTACAACTTCATTGATTATTTTGCCATCTGCTTTGCCTTTTAATTCAGGCATGACATTTTTCATAATCATTCCTTTGTTTTTCGATGCTACAATGTCAGCAAACTTCTCTGTGATAAACGCTTTTACTTCCTCTGCACTCATCAGGGATGGTGCATATTCGTTGATGACGTCATATCTTGCCTGATATTCTGTCAGCAAATCCGTGCGGTCTGCCGGGCAGCAGTCAAGCTGTTCCTTTGCAGTTTTTAACTCCTTTAAGATGATGCGGTCAACCAGTTCTTCTTTGATATCATCCCGGCATCCCTCATCGATTGCAGCTTTCTTTACCGCAGAAATCAGAGCAGAAATGGAATCCTTTCTAGACTTGTCTCTTGCTTTCATGGCCGCAACCATGTCTTTTTGTAATGTTTCGAATTGCATGTTTTTCACCTCATTTAAATATATTGTTTTTATCTTAAATCTTTTGGTATCTGTTTGTAAAGATACTTCTAGTATAATCCATACATTTCCCGTAATTGTTCGGCGGCTTCTTCCATCTTCGTATAGAATTCCCGGGAACTTACAATATGGCAGCCATTTCCGCGTGTAATCGTCTGTATCAGACCATCGGAGGTTACGACCGTAATGTCATAATTTGCAGCATGTTCATGGGTATACGACTCAATAAACTGGTCGGCAGTCTGATTCTCCCGCGTGTGTATGACTTCGATTCCCTCCTGCGTCAAGGTGCTTCCGTGATTGCCTTTTGCTTTATAACCATCAAAAACAATGGTTGTTTTTTCCCCTGTGATTCCCTGATAATTCGATAGCAGGGAAATCAGCTTATCCTTTGCAGCATTCATGTCGGTATCTGCCAGTACATGCAGGTCTTCCCATGCAAAAATGACATTGTAACCGTCCACAAGCAGACGCTTTTCCCGGGACGGAACCTGCCTTGGCTGTATAATTTTGGAATTTGTATATGCATCCGCGTGTGTTGCAAATTTCTTCTTGTAAACCTGCTTTTTGGCATTTTGATTGGCGGTTGTCCCTGCCAGTATGGCATCGATCTCGTCAAGACCGATGGAATAATCAAAGGTTTCCCGACTTTTTACAACATACATACCATTGTCTTTTTCTGCTTCTTTCTCATCCTGCACATGCATGTAGGCTTTTACCTGATCCCATGGTACCACAAAGCCGGAACCATGTGCACAAAATACAGAGGAAGTTGGATTTTTTAAATCCGCCTCAGGATTGTAGATATTCTGACTTAAAACCTCTTCTTCATTATGGCAGGGGGCATAGCCGCGGAAGCTTACCTGTAGATTGCCCATACCTTTTGTATAGGCACGTACATGAATCTGATAATCCCGCATGGTTGCAACCGGTCCATGTCCGTGCAGGATTGCTTTTTCGCCATATTGCTCCGGTGCATCCATAACGGCATGCAATGCTTCTAAATCTGTCATGGCACGTCCCAGCATGGATGCCGGTATCTCCAGTGTAAAATCGTATTCCGGCTCTAAAATTACCGTGCCTGCCTCCATAAGCCCCTGTCTCACAGCACGGTAGGTTGCCTGTCTGAAATCACCGCCCTCGGTATGCTTTGTGTGCGCCCGTCCGTTTATAACCGTAAAATGCACATCTGTCAGGGGCGCACCAAGCTTGACACCGACATGTGTTTTTTCAAGCAGGTGTGTCTTGATCAGGCGCTGCCAGTTTTTCGATAGTACATCCTCGCTGCATGCAAGTGTGACATCTATCCCACTTCCGACTTCTCCCGGTTCCATAAGAATATGGACTTCCGCGTAGTGGCGAAGCGGTTCAAAATGCCCCACACCGATGACCGATTTTGCGATCGTTTCCTTGTATACAATTCTGCCGGTATCAAAGGACGGAACCGTTCCGAATCGTTCCCGGATGACCTGTGTCAGTATTTCTATCTGGACTTCTCCCATGAGCATGACCTGTATCGTCTCGGTCTCCTCACTCCATGACAGGTGCAGCTCCGGAAATTCTTCCTCCAGTTCTTTTAACTTTGTAAACATGAGACGCGGGCTGACGGTTTCCTCAAAAGTAAGTGTGTAGGTCAGTACAGGTTCGATGCAGGTCATAGGATTATCGGAATAATCTCCGATTCCGTCTCCTGCTTTTAACGATTCCAGACCGGTAACTGTACAGATACTTCCGGCGTCGACGCAATTGGCTGTCGTATAATTTTCCCCGTTATAGATGCGAATCTGTGTTACTTTTTCTTCCCCGATGGCTTCACGGACAGAAAGGACACCCTGCATGATCTTGATATGTGCGAGGCGGTTACCCTTATCGTCCCGTGTGATTTTATACACTCTTGCACCAAGTTTTCCGGTTTTGTCACTGTACAGATTGGTTGTATAGTGGTAAATTCCGTTTAAAAGTAAATCAATGCCCTGCATTTTTAAAGCAGAACCGAAATAACAGGGAAATAGTTTTCGTTCCATGATCATATCCCGGATAAGCGTATCCGGAATCTGATTCGTCTCCATATATTGTTCAAGAACTGCTTCCGAACCGGATAGCATGGCGATATTTTCCGGATAATTTTCATCTGGTTTGACGATGCCATCCTGATAATCCGTAAAGGCGATGCAACCGTCTGAAAGTGACTGGAGCTCTTTTAGGATGGCATCTTTATCATTGTCCGGCTGATCCATCTTGTTTATGAATATAAATGTTGGAATGTTGTACTGCTTTAAAAGCCGCCACAGCGTTTTTGTATGTCCCTGTACACCATCCGAACCGCTGATTACAAGGATGGCATAATCAAGTACCTGTAGTGTTCGCTCCATCTCCGCGGCAAAGTCCACATGTCCCGGTGTGTCAAGCAGGGTCGCCTCTGTCTCGCCGACTGTAAATTGTGCCTGCTTGGAAAATACCGTGATACCCCGGGCACGTTCTATCGCATCATAATCCAAATAGGAATCTCCACTATCCACCCGTCCGGGCTTTTCCAATTTGCCGGAGGTATATAAGATTCCTTCTGATAAAGTTGTCTTTCCGGCATCTACGTGTGCCAGGATTCCAAGTACTAGTTTTTTCATATAGAATAACCTATAGGTTGAAATTGCTGATATTGTTTGCCATCTTGTCTGCAGTTGCACGGAGATTCATGGCGGATTGTTCTACATGTTCAAAGCTGTCTGCAACCTCGGTTATGACTGCATTAGTTTCTTCCGTACTTGCAACATTGTCCTCTGCAATATTGGAAAGGGAAGAAATAATTTCGATGATTTGTTTTCGTGATTGCTCGAGTTCCCGTGTTTTCTCTTTGATACTCCGTATGCTTTCGATGGAATTGTTGATTTCATCCATAACCTCAGATACGGTAATCTCCGTATTGTCAATATGGATACTCTGTGTTTCAATAATTTCCTGCACCTCATTCATGGTACCGACAACCATCTCTGAATTTTGGATCAGTGTCTGTATGATTGCATCGATGCTTCCACTTGCATTATTTGTCTGTTCAGCAAGCTTTTGAATCTGCGTTGCAACAACCGAAAAGCCCTTTCCGGCATCACCGGCTCTGGCTGCTTCAATACTTGCATTTAGTGCCAGCAGATTTGTCTCGGAAGCAATCTCGGATATAAAGTCGGAAGCTTCCTTAATCTTTTGTGCAGATTCATTGGTTTCGATTGTCTGTTTCGCAATTGTCAAAACGGCACTTTTTACTTCTTTATTGATATTTTTCAGCTCATCAATGGTAAAAGTGGCTTTATCACTGGATGCACGCATCGTATCCGCGCTTCCGCTTAAATCTCCTGCTTCCTTGTCTGTAGCAATGATTAAATCTCCCATACGATGCACATTTTCGGAAGCCGTCTTTGTATCGATGGCTTGTGTATTGGCACTGTCGGTTATAGAATCAACTGCCTGTTTGACATTACTCATGTTTTCGAACGTTTCGCGAGATGTCTGCTCCAGTGTGTCAGATGCAGAAACAAGCATATTTGTACTCTCGCTTATATCGCCTATCATGGTTTTTAACTGTTCCTGCAGGTTTATGATTGCTCTTGACAAATCACCGACTTCATCGCTTCTTGCCATATAAGCCTGATCAAACTGTACATTTAAATCACCCTGTGAAACAGCCTGTACATTATGTACACTTTTGTTTAACGCCGTCGTTATTCTTGCAGCAAGGATACTTACAACTACAATACAGATTACCATAACAACAATAACAATAATGACAACTGAATATATAATTTTTAGGACACCGGCAAGCGTATCTGCTTTATTGACACCGGCAAATACCATACCAATTGGCGCATGGTCGTCTCCGCTTTGATATACCGGAACATAATAACCATAATATATTGTGCCATCAATGGATACGTTGTCACTGAAATAATCGTTGCCCTTTTTCAGTACCTGCTCCACAATGACATCACCGGCCGGGCTTCCGAGGATTCGTTCGTGATTGCTGTCAAATGCGGAAGTCATAATTCGCTTTTCCCCATAAAAGAAAGTAACCTCCATGCCGGATTCTTCTTTGATCGTATCAACGAGGTTTTCGGACTGCGACACATTGTAGCTTCCTTTCCAGATATCTCCGTTTGCCGCTTCCAAGTAGGAGCCTGCGTTCTGGTCATATGCCGCAAGTGTGGAGACAGCCGTTCCGCGAAGAGATTCTTCTACCTGCCGGATAATGGCATCCTTCACAAATGTATTGGCAATGATAATTACAATGACTCCAAGAAGACAAATCGGAATCAGTGAACAGAGCAAAATTTTCTTCTTAATTGTAAGTTTCATGTGCATACCTCCTATTTAACGATGACCACATTTTTGTAGTACCAGTTAATTCCGCCTGTGATGGTTGCATCGTCAAGGGTAGAACCTTCCTCACCAACTGTTTCACCTGTATTTGTTTCCATGATACCATCAAATACATTGTTATCGCCCTTCAGGATTTCTTCCACGGCTTCATTTACCTTTTCCTGTGTGCCATCCGAACAAAAAGCAGCCAGATCCGTCACCTGTACAAGTCCTTCAGCCATACCACCGTAATAATTCGAACCGTCCCAGGTTCCGTCTATTACACTTTTAACCGCTTGGGTGTAATAGGCACTCCAGTTCCAGATTACGCTGCAAAGACAGGCGTCCGGCGTTTCCTTACTCATGTCTGAATTGTATCCGATTCCGTACACCCCATAATCCTCTGCAAGAGTCATCGGGTACGGTGTATCGCAGTGCTGTGTCATAACGTCACATCCCATGTCGAGAAGTGTTTTCGCAGCACTTTCTTCTGCTTCCGGGTCATACCAGCTATTTGTGACGACAACATAAATTTTCGCATCCGGATTGACGGAGTTTACACCGATGGCAAACGCATCGATTCCGCCCGTAACTTCAGAGTTTGAGGAATCCTGTGCGGCTACATAACCTATCTTGTTGCTTTTGGTGTTCATACCTGCTACGATGCCGCTCACATAGCGTGCCTGATAGATACGCCCAAAATAGTTATTGAAATTTTTGCCATTTGACAGATAGCCGGTTCCGTGTGAAAAATAGATGTCCGGATACTCTTCTGCCATCTCGCCCGTGACTTCCATGTATCCCCAGCTTGTTGTGAATATAACATTACAACCTTCATCGATACATTCCTGTATGCTCTCTCTGGTGGCGTCAGCATCTGCATCATCCACAATTTTTCGTACAATCTGATTCTCACTCAGTCCAAGATTACTCTGCATGCCGAGAATTCCGAGATCGTGCGTATAGGAATAACCACTTCCCTCGGCAGGATCTGAGATATAAAGCACACCTACTTTGATGTCGTCCTTGGAAATACCGGTTTTTTCAACATCGCTTACATCCTCTTTTTCATCTGTTTTGTATCCTTCATTGGATGCAAAATCATCGGGTGTACGGGATGCACTTCCACAGCCTGTCAGCATACCGAGCATCAGTACGAGAACAGAAAATAATGTTGTGATTTTACGTTTCAAATCTATTTCCTCCTTCGTATATATTACATTCCATAATACTAAAATTATATATTCATAATCATCAAATTTCAACCTGTTTTGAGCAGATTTTACACGGGCAGGCTGTTATTTGCACAAAGTGCACCAAAGCCGCTTTCCGCATTTGGACTTGTCGGCAAGCCGGGCAACAAAACAGCTCCTGCATGCAGATAAGCCTTTACACGCTCTCCATATAGAAACGGGTCATTGCCATCTATAATACCCCACTGCATAAGGAGTGCTGCAGCCGCAGAGACAAAGGGCGTGGCAAAGGAGGTTCCTGTGCTTAATCCATAACCTCCACCGGATGCGGCAGTCCGGATATCAACCCCCGGGGCAATCAAATCCGGTTTTTGAAGCTGGTTTGAAACGATTCCCCGGCCTGAAAACGGAGCAACTGTCTGCAGACGGCTGTCATATGCCCCAACACTGATGACACGCTGGGCAGATGCCGGAATTGTGAGTGTCATATCCTCGGTGGAAGTTTCAAAAAACACATCCGCACTGGTGGATGCCGCCACCGGAAGCCATGCATTCACCGAAACGTTTGTCTGTCTTTTCGGGATAATTGCAAGCTGCCAGCTCCCGGCAGAAATGGGACTGCCCGAGAAGGAAATAAATACTTCCTGCCGGATATTATAGGGGGATGGCATTCCGATTTGCAGAGATATTGTTGTCTGGTAGAGAGTGAATATATGGGTACGGGTTATATCCTGTATGGAAAAGACAACACTTTTTTGCCCGTTTGGTGCAATAAAATAAAATTCATATGTTTTTCCGAATTCTGACCAGAGCTGCAGATTAAAAGCCTGTAAGCCGATGCTTACATAGATGCGGGCAGTCATCTCGTTATTTCCGGATAATTGTATGTGTCTGCCGGTACTACCCTCGTTTCCCATTCCGGCTACAACTGTGATTTTCCCGGTTGCCTGCAACAGATCCAGATAATTTTCGATCTGAGAGTTGCCGAGATGGTCTCCATAATTATTTCCATAGCTTAGGTTGATGACAAGCGGAAGGTTCTGCCTGAGAGAAAAACGGACTGCATAATCGATTGCACAGAAAAAGGCTGCCGTGTCCGCCCGGGTTGCAACGCCGATTAACATGGCTTGATCGGCAAGTGCGCTTACGATACTCGCAACGGCTGTTCCGTGTCCGCTCCTGTCATATAGATATGGAGAGGAACCTGTGTCCTGTATAGCCTGTATGTTCGCATCATCATATTCTGTCCCAAATCCGTAAACAGGTGGCGGGTTTCCTGCCTGATTCTGGTCCCAGTAAGAAATGATACGGCTCTTTCCGTCCGGTTTACGAAAAGCCGGATGCAAAAGGTCGAGACCGGAATCGATGATTGCCACACAGATTCCGGCTCCGGAAAGCGTGTTTGTAAGATCGGTTCTCACCGGGAAACAGGATATTGCCCTGTCAATTTGCGAGACTGCCTGTTCATAGGAAAGCTGCCTTGTAATATCGATATATAATATCTGAGGAAATGTAACAAGCAGATATAACTCTTCTCTTGTTGCACGCACGATGGCAAATTGGTTTAACAAAAGGATGATATCCATATCATAATCCTGTTCGAGAAATCGGATATCTCCGTTATAACGTATAATGACGGTATATCTCTTAGGAATCGGCTGTTCCGTATTTAATATCAATTCAAGACCTGTAGAAAGTTTTTCGGAATCTGGAAATAAACGTTCCATATAGCTCCTTTTTGTCGAATATTTTATGGATATAATGTCGGAAAAGGTAGAAGTTTTACGAAATCATAATACGAAATGCGACATTGTTTTTAAATAGAATCAACTATAATACATTAGAAAATGGAAGGGAGGTGAACATGACCTATATTATATATGCTGATGTATTGTTTGGATATCATGTGCTGATTCATCTGGCACTCTTTTTTATGATTTCCGCAATACTTTGGCAAACCATAAGAATCACCCGCACGATTCTATGGGCGCTTCTTACGGCTGCTTTATCTACAGGTATTTTTTTGATAACGATAAACTTAAGTACCATACTCTATTATTTATTATATGCCATTACATACTTCATTATGACATATTTTTTTACAAAATCCTGCTGTTTCGAAAAACCGATGTTGGTTTGTGTCGGAATTACTGTTTTTTGCTGTATATGGCTCGCCGGTATGATGGAATTGTTTCATTTCGGAGACCCGTCGACACAAACAGGTAAATTTGGCATGTTTACTGCCTGTATCGGTTCCGTGTTCCTTTGCCGGATGCTTCGAAGCATTTTGATTAAAAAACAGATTCTGCAAAACAATGCTTACGCAATCCGGCTTGTTTTGCCCGGAATGGAAATCAAAACACAGGGTTTTCTCGATACAGGAAACCGGCTTTATAATCCCTACACCAAAAAGCCGGTGATTGTCCTTGATTATCGTTTGTTAAAAAGCTATCTGTCAAAGGACAGCTATCGAAGTCTGGAGTATTATCATAAAACAGGAGAATTTCCATATGAGAAGCTAAATATTACGGGAGAACTCACATGGTTCCCGCTCCCCTATTCTACCATTCGGGATAAATTTGCGCTGATGCCTGCATGCACGATACAGATGCTCATATTTTGTGAATCCGGAGCAGCTTATCGGAATGTGACGGCAGGAATCAGCAAGGAACCGTTTATGGATAAGGAACAATACAGGGTTTTACTTCATGAAGGTTTAAATCCATTTAGAGAGGAGAATTCAAATGATTAGTATAGTCAGCAACAACATGCTTCGATTTAACATTAAAAGCATCGCAAATTATCTTTTGTTTCCAAAAAATGAAGTGCATTACATCGGAGGTGCAGAAATCCTGCCACCACCATTATCTATGGATGAGGAAGCCTGTTTACTTGCTCAGATGGAGGTGGAGGACGGAAATGATGCCAGACAGACACTGATTGAGCACAATCTTCGTCTCGTTGTGTATATCGCCAAGAAATTTGACAATACCGGCATCGGAGTTGAGGATCTGATTTCGATTGGGACGATTGGATTAATCAAGGCAATCAATACATTTAAAGCCGACAAAAATATTAAGCTTGCCACGTATGCCAGTCGTTGTATTGAAAACGAGATTTTGATGCATCTTCGGAGAAATTCCCGGATTAAGACAGAGGTGTCCATTGATGAACCGTTAAATGTCGATTGGGATGGAAATGAATTGCTTTTATCCGATATTCTCGGTACGGAGGAGGATGTCGTCTATAAAGATATCGAGGATGAAGTTGATTTAGGCCTTTTAGAGCAGGCTATGGACATTTTAAGTGACCGCGAACGAACAATTATTGAGCTGCGCTATGGAATCGGACATGATGATGAAGAAATGACGCAAAAGGAAGTGGCTGATTTACTTGGCATATCCCAGTCTTATATCTCAAGACTTGAGAAGAAAATTATCCGCCGTCTCCGGAAGGAAATGGTTCGCTTAAGCTGATATACAAAAAAATCCCTCTGGTAATCCAGAGGGATTTTTCATGCCGGTGATGGGACTTGAACCCATACGATGTTGCCATCAACAGATTTTGAGTCTGCCTCGTCTGCCAATTCCGACACACCGGCGGAACAAGATGTAATTTATCATAAATCACACATGTTGTCAATCATTTTATGGTGCAATTTTTTTCGCCACAACAACAAATCGTCCGTTGGTTGTATGGTATGCGCAGGTTGATAATGTAAGCAGCGTATCACCATAGCTTGCATTTGTCGATATGTCATAAGGTGTCAAATCCTTGCAGTTTTTTACATAGTCATCAAATTGCGATGCATCTTCTGCGTTAAAAAAGTGGTAATATCGAAATCCTGCTTCGTCCTCTGCGCGAATCTTTGTTCGAAATGCTGCAATCACCTCATAGGTGCCATCTCCATAGATGGTATCAAACTGAATATACTTGTGATTGTTATAAAAGGAAGCATCCTCGTATTTGAGCAGATCATGGAACATCGTTCCTGTTTTCATGTTATGTCCATATATGAGGATATTGTCACTCGGTTTTTTAATATCGCTTTCCGTATCTGCAAACAAAGTTCCGGCACTGCTTGATTCTCCATAAAAATCACGCCGGATATAGTATTCCTCATCTTCCGGTGTCTGCATGACCGGATAGCTGATTTTTGTATCCTCAATGGAAAGCCAGCCCACAAAGTCATGATTCTTGCGGTAGATTTTCTCCATGCGCGCCTGCACCTGTACGCCATCCACATCCACAAATGTGATGCCGGAAACGGTATCTTCCGGATTCACACCAGCCGAATCGCCTGATACCTGTGCAGACGGATCATATTCGTCAATCAATGTCTCCAGTTCCTCGAACTGATCCTCGCTATGTTTACTCTGCAAAAAATAGAAAGCCAGATAGCCTGCAGAACCGATAAAAATGCAGATTAATATTGCAAGTGTAATATTATATGCAATTTTTTTCTTGTTTGATTTTTTGTTCTCTTTTTTCGCCATATCAGAAATATTTTTTGCTTCCCCACAGATTATTCTGCTTTAAGGTAGTATATTCATCATACGCCTGATCGAGAATCTGTTTCTCGTTTGGAAATTTCAACAGATGATATGCTTCATGGTATTTGTAATACCCCGAATCCATAAAATATTCCTCGCGTTGCGGCTTGCTGTAATAGCTGTCCGCCATCATCAGATACCAGTGTACATCCTTGTTTACGACGTCATAGGAGGTGTTAAATGTGTAATTGCTTTTTCCGACATATTTGATAATCTGTGCATTTACGCCGGTTTCTTCTCTTACTTCCCGGAGTGCGGTCTCATTGTGCTGCTCTCCTTCTTCTACGGTACCCTTCGGAAGAACCCAACCTTCGTATTTATTCCTGTAATTTTTGTAGAGTAATAAGATTTTTCCTCGGAAGATTACCACACCACCACAGCTTGTTGCTTCTATCATTGCAATTCCTCCTGCTTATTTTATAGGTGTGTCCAAAATTGTACCTATTATAGCAGATTCTTTTACATGTAGCAAGCGTTGACTAATGGTAATATGCATCAAATACCTGTCTTGCAACCCATGCACCTGTCACACCGTTCACATTGGATTCCTCCACAATGGCGCAGACAACAATATCCGGGTCATCCGGGTCTGAAAAACCGACAAACCAGGAGTTGCAGTTTCCTTCGTTGTCGTATTCTGCAGTACCTGTTTTTCCCGCCACCTCATAGGAAAGTCCGGAAAAATAACCGGAGCCTGTACCGTACTCGCAGACACCACGCATATAATCAGTCAGGATATCTGCTTCATCGGCTGACAGAATTGTATCTGCGGTCTTTGGGCGAAAGGTTTTGATGTTTGCACCGTCATCATTTTGAATCGAATCAATCAGATACGGTTTCATTAAGACTCCGTCATTTGCAATGGCAGACATAATCATGGCATTGTGAAGCGGCGTAATCTTTGTGTCCCCCTGACCAATGACTGTCTGAGGCATGGCATCATTTGGAGAGGCCCCATTGATAACAAATTTTGATGAATTGTATGCAAAGTCAACCGGTAAATCCTTGTTGAATAAAAGCTCCTCTGCAGTCTCCTGATACGAAGCTTTGTCAAGTGTTTCACCGATAGTTGCGAATGATACATTGCAGGAATAAGCAAGTGCATCCGCAAGGGACAGATGTCCATGTGCACGATTGTTGCTGCATCGGATGCTGACACCCGAGAAGATGGAGCTGCTTTCGCAGTCAAATGCATAGCTGTTGTAGGTAGTTGGATTTTCGCGCATAAACTCAAGCAGGGTTACAACCTTAAATGTGGATCCAGGCGCATAGAGTCCCTGTGTGGCACGGTTTAACAGGATGGTACTCTCCGCACCCTCCTCCGTCTTTAAATATTCCCAGACTGCTTCGATATTGTTTGGGTCATAGTCCGGCTTGGAAACCATACACAAAACCTTTCCGGTTGAAGGTTCTATGGCGATTACTGCCCCTTTACAGTTTCCGAGCGCATTGTAGGCGGCGCTCTGCAGATTATAATCGACAGTTGTAATCACATTGTCACCGCGATTTTTTTCTTCCTTCAACTCTTTATATACCCGTTCAAATATGTTGATATGGGAACGAAGCATATAGAAATTGCCTGCGAGCTCCAACCCTGCTTTTCCGTATTCGTCGTAACCGACAAGATGGGAAAACATATTGCCATACGGATAGGAACGGTTTGTGTTTCCGTTTTCGTCCGTTTCACTTGTTGCAATTACCACGCCGTCACTTGTTATAATGTCACCGCGTTCAACCGTATCCGCAAAGGAATCCTGTCTTACGTTTCTGGAATTTGCGATAACAGTCTCAGATTTGAACTGCATAAAATAAATGACATAGGCAATCATGCCTACAAACAGGGTAACCATCATATAAGTGATGACAATAATCGGACGGTTCTTTATTTTGTTTTTTCTGATTCGCTCTTTCTCTTTAGCGATTAACTCCTCTTCCGGCGTTAGCGGCTGCTGTCTGTTCACGGAGTTTTTGCCTTGCTTTTTCTTTTTCTCTTTCATACTTTACTGCCTCACTACTGCTAATCACATAGACACCTTGTACAATTGCAAATATTATCAGAGTGCTTAGGACGGAGCTTACGCCATAGCTTACAAGCGGAAGTGTGACACCGGTTGACGGGATGAATTTTGTAACACCTCCGAGATTCAGAAAACTCTGGATAATATAAATGCTTGAAAATCCAAGCGCTACGTATTTGTAAAATGGTATTTTACATTTCATCGCAACATTTGCAAATGATAAAAATATACTGACAATTACCAAAATCATGGCAAGTCCGAAAATAACACCGAACTCCTCACAGATTGCGGAGAAAATAAAATCGCTCTCGCTGACCGGGATGCTTGTTGCGGCACCACGTGTCAGACCGCTTCCCGCATACCCGCCGGTTCCGATGGCAAATAACGACTGCGCAAGCTGATACCCGCCACCGTCTATGTCTGCAAACGGGTTTTGCCATGCATGTACCCGGACCATAACATGCCGGAATAAACTGTCTTTAAACAGGAAATATCCGAGCATGACACCACCTACTCCAAGGGAAATCCCTCCGACCAAAAATACCGGTCTTGAGGTTGCGACATACACCATAAAGACATAGGTAATGTAAAATATCACTGCGGCACCGAGGTCTTTTTCCAGAACCAGTACACCCATAAATGCCGCGGATATAATTGCGTTTACAAATAATTCTTTAAATGTGCTAGCCTTCACAAGCATGGAAGCGACAAAGAAAACGAAAATGATTTTTACAAATTCCATTGGCTGAAGGGACAGGCCGCCAATGCGAATCCAGTTTCTTGAACCGAAATTCTCATAGCCAAGTCCCGGGATAAATACGGTCAGCAAAAACAGAAGTCCGGCAACACCATAAAATACACCATAGTCTTTCAGCTTTTTCCATTTCAGCATGATATATGGAATAAAGGCAGTGATAATCAGACCGATAGTTGCAAATATAAACTGACGAACCGCAAGCTTGAAGTTCAGGCGGGTCAGCATCGTATAGCCAATCAAAAGTAAAAATGCCGCATTGTTTGTCAGCAGTCTGGAAGAATCCTTGTAGATACTGTGATACAGCACCATATATAATACGGCTACAAAAATCTGTGCCCCATAAAAGAGAACAATTTTAATTTCACCAAGTCGAAGATACAAGGTGAGATAACACAAAAAATGGATAACAAACACATATCCAATCTGCTTATTCAGTTTTTTTCGCTTCTGTTCTTCATCTTTTGAGGAAAGTACGGAAAAACATTTTACGGTGTATAACACCATAAATAATAAAATCAGGTACTTTGACACCTCACAAATAATATTGACCATTATAAAACACCTCGATATAAATGACCGTTTGTTTTTGGTTGTAATTGTACAGCTTCTCCGTGCATGGCACTACAATATGCGGATAATACGTTTAATACATCCTCTTTTGGCTCGATTGTAAATCGGATGGTATATCCACAACTGTGAAGCCCGGAAAAAGCAGCATCCGTGTATTTATCAAACAAACTGAGTGGAATACCATTATAAATCACGTTATAACAATGTTCACAAAATGATTGTTCATAAAATACATTGCCTTTATCATCCCGGATTTTCCGGATACTGTTTTTCTGATTGCAGCCTGTCGTTGTTCGTTTTGTACAGTTTGCCGTCACCATAACCGGCTGATATTCATACAATGCCATACAAAGCGGCTCATCTGACAGCGTCTGCAGTTCATTTACACTTAATTCTCTCGGCAGGAGAAAACTGATCGGATTCGATTTTCCAAGCAGTCTTTTCACAAATGAAATTGCCGGTAAGTTATAACAATACAGACTTGCATCACATAGAATCTCCCACGATGGTGGAATCGCTATATCTGCAGCTATGGCAAGTCCGTCTATGTTTCTAATATATATACCACCAAATGTCTCTCTTTGCAAATTCTGCTCGATGCAATCAGAGGCAGTTATAACATGTGGAAGTTCCAAATAGCATTTGATACCTGCCGTTTTCATCTGTTTTTGGATATAGTTATCCATCGTTTTAAAAACCGAATATGGCATCGTTATACCGGACACGGTGATAGTATTTTGATTTGTTGTTTGAAGCACCGCCTCAAGCTGTTCCCTGTTTGAAACACCAATCAGAAGCCGTTGATAGTTGTTCTTCGTATCC
The DNA here is from genome assembly GCA_051879935.1 of Wujia sp. Classification (GTDB taxonomy): domain Bacteria; phylum Bacillota; class Clostridia; order Lachnospirales; family Lachnospiraceae; genus Coprococcus_C. The sequence continues at coordinate 12,253 of JBJEMZ010000210.1, read as the reverse complement.
TCTTCTGTTTTTATGCCTGTAAAAGAAAAATCACAAGGCTTCTGGCAAGTTCTCTTTCCATGATTTATGATTGCTTCTCCCAGCTTTTCTATTGCTTCCCGGCGAAGCTTCTTTATATTTCCGGCTGGAACAAAAGCATCCTGTGAAAAGTCAAGTACGACATCGGATACCTGATAGTCCGTATTTCCAAGCTGACAGAGCGGTTTTTGGATGGCATCCCGGGAAAGTCCGGTCTGTTTGCTCTGCTCAACAACAGCTCCGTCCACGTGTGCTGTATAACGAACCGAATCAATGGTTGTTTCAAGCATTAATGAAAGCGGCTCTCCCACCTTTGCGGTAAAATGCATGGATAATGGCTGTTTCTTATAGTGTTCGATATAGTTATCCTGTATATCCAAAACAAGCTTTGGGCATTTTGTACGATAAACAGTGGTTTCCATTTTAAGCTTTTTCGTTTTCGGACAATTCAGTGTCACGGTGTCCCCGCTTTTTGCGTAAATACCGGATGTGATTTCGATAACTTCCCCACCATTTCCGGTAAGTTCAAGCACATCCTGTTTGTACAGATCCGCAGATAGACGAAGCCTGATGGTTCCTGCCTGTATTCCGGTAATTGTTCCGATTCGTACTCCCTGATTGTTCGGACGGGTGACGGAAATCATTTCTTTCCCATTATGTCGGAAGAAATAACCATCCGTGAAACCACCGCGATTATAAATATTTGCAAGCTCATTTTTAAATGCTTCTGCTTTTTTTTCGTCATAAACGCCTTTTTGGCAGTCCTCAACAATTGTTTTATATGCATGTACCGCGGATGCAACATAGGCGGCGTTTTTCATACGTCCTTCAATTTTCAGGGAATCAATGCCTGCGTCAAGCAATTTCGGAATGTGCTCTAAGCTGCATAAATCCTTCATGGAAAGAACATAGCTTCCATCGTAGCATTGCCGGCATGGCTGTGCACATCTGCCGCGGTTTCCGCTTCTGCCGCCTGCAAGGGAGCTCATCAGACACTGTCCGCTGTAGGAATAACACATGGCTCCATGTACAAAGGTTTCCACCTCAACATCGACATTCTCCTTGATGGCAATAATTTCTGAAAGCGGCATTTCCCGTGCAGTGACGATTCGCTTTGCCCCCTGTTTTGCCATAAGTGCCGCTCCGTGTACGGATGTGATGTTCATCTGTGTGCTGCAGTGAATCGGTAAATCAGGAAATTGTGCCCGTATATAAGAAAAAACGCCCAAATCCTGTACGATAACGGCATCAAGCCCTGCTTCATAATATGGTTTTAAATAATCATAAAGCTGTGTGATTTCATCCTGTTTGAACAAAGTATTGACGGTAAGATAAAGCTTTACCCCATGAAGATGGGCGTAGGAAATGGCACGAATCGTTGTCGGCTCGTCAAAATTTTCTGCATATGCTCTCGCACCAAAACGATTGCCGCCAATATAGCAGGCGTCTGCGCCTGCATGTACAGCGGCAACTAAAATATCATACGAACCACAAGGTGCAAGAACTTCGATTTTTGATTTAGAATTTGAATTATTCATTCCGATTTTTCTCTGCCTCAAGCTGAATAATCTTTCTTTGCAGAGCGTTAATCTGCTCTTTATATTCTTCAATCATACGGGCAGCACTCTCCTGCTTGATCTGTGCTTCTATCACTTCATGGCGCAGGTCGTACAGCTGCTGCTCCTTGTTGCTGTCTTCCGTCACCATGGAATCTGCCTGATTCTTTGCTTTGAAATAGTCATCTGCAATATTTAATGCAAGCAGAATACCCTGATACTCGGTATTCATGCGACGATACTGGTCGGAGGTTTTACATTCCGCAATTTTGCTGTTGATATAAGTTGCAACATTCTGCAGGTAATCCTCCCCTTCATAACCGCTTAACGTATACACTTTCCCGTTGATGACAACCGGGATATCTACTTTGTTTGCCATAATGTATGCTCTCCTTTGTTATTCTATCAGATTTTCCAGACCAAAATGTCTGTAACAGTGCTCTGTTACAATTCTACCACGCGGAGTCCGATTTATAAAGCCATTTTTTATCAAATATGGTTCATAGACATCTTCTAACGTGCCGGAATCCTCTCCGATGGCAGCAGCTAATGTATCAAGCCCCACCGGCCCGCCACCGAATTTATGAATCATAGTCTCCAAAATATTGCGGTCTGTATTGTCAAGTCCCATGGAATCCACTTCGAGACGGTCAAGTGCGGTCTTTGCCACATCGTAATCAATCGTTCCATCGCCCTCTACCTGTGCAAAATCGCGGACACGTTTCAACAGGCGATTCGCAAGTCGCGGTGTTCCACGAGAACGTTTGGCCAGCTCTAATGCGCCTTCTTCATCAATTTTTACATCAAGTACCGAGGCGGAACGGATGATAATCTGCATAAGCTCTGTCACATTGTAAAATTCCAGACGGTTTACAACCCCGAAACGATCACGAAGCGGTGCAGTCAGCATACCGGCTCGGGTTGTGGCACCGACAAGGGTAAATTTTGGTAAGTCAAGCCGTATGGAACGCGCACCTGCACCTTTCCCGATTACAATATCGATAGCGAAATCTTCCATGGCGGGATATAAAACTTCCTCAACCTGTTTATTCAGGCGGTGAATCTCATCGATGAATAACACATCGTTTTCGGATAAATTGTTCAAGATTGCTGCAAGATCGCCCGGTTTATCAATTGCGGGTCCGGATGTTATTTTCAGGTTTACGCCCATCTCCGCAGCAACAATTGCGGCGAGGGTTGTCTTTCCAAGTCCCGGAGGACCATATAACAGCACATGGTCAAGCGGTTCATGTCTTTTTTTCGCCGCTTCGATAAAAACCCGGAGGTTTTTCTTTGCTTTTTCTTGTCCGATATATTCGGACAGACTGCCCGGTCGAAGCCCCTGTTCGATTTTGTCATCTTCCGGAATGATTTCCGTTGTAATAATTCGTTCCATGATATCCTCTCATATGGTTATTGTGAATGACTGTATGTCTACATGATATGTTTTAGTGCTTCCTTTAACAGCTGTTCCACCGTCATGGAATCGCTGTCCGGTACTTTCTTGATTGCCCGAAGTGCTTCCACGTTGGAATAGCCAAGACTGCTTAAAGCCATGGCTGCTTCGGAGATAATATCCTCAGATGCAGATGCAAAGGATGCATCCTCCTCAAAGTCATTTAATACATCTTCGAGATGGAATTTATCGCGAAGCTCAATGACAAGGCGCTGTGCAGTTTTCGGTCCGACACCGTTCGCTTTCGCAATTGCTTTATAATCATCGGACAGGACTGCCATCCGCAGTTCATCGACTGTCAGACAGGATAAAATAGACAAAGCGCTCTTTGGTCCGATTCCGCTCACATTGATCAGCATCATAAATACGGAGCGTTCTTCTTTTGAAAGAAAACCAAATAAACTCATGTCATCTTCCCGGACATGCAGATGCGTATATATTTTAGCTTCCTGATTTTTTGTCAGTTTTCCGGAAACAAGTGTGGAGGTTGCAATCGAAAAGCCGACGCCTCCGGTTTCTACCACGATTTCATCCACACCGATTTCGGTCACAGTTCCTTTGATATATGCAAGCACGATGATTCCTCCTAAATTAGGTATTCTTTTAAAGAAAAAAGTTGTCGCATTAGAATATACGACAACTCCTTATGTTTTTACATGCCGATTGTCTTTCAACCTACAGGAATTCGAAGCCTGCGTCTTCTTCCTCGCCGTCTCCAATCATCATGCGATCCGGTTTTCTTGCATCTTCAATTTCACCAACAAAGATCTCATCGTCATCATCATTGGTTGCTGCAGTATGTACTTCTTCCTCTTTCTTGAAGAATTTCGAAGAAGCGGATTCCTTTGCCGGCTCTTCAGCAGGCTTTGGTGCTTCTGCTTTAACAGAATTCTCGAGCTTTTCGCCCTGTGCCTTTGCTTTTGCGATGATTTCTGCCGCAGCAGCTTCTGCATTCTTAATAATCTGATCTGCTTTTCTCTTAGCTTCTACACTATCATCTGCACCGGATACGCTCTCAGCCTTTTGAACTTTGTTTTCAAGTTCAAATAACTTTAAACGGGTTTCTTCCATAGAAACAGTCAGCTTATCAAATTTATCTTTTGTATCCTGATAATCCTTTAAAAGATCACTGTATGCTCTGAAAACAGTTTCCTTGAAACTGTCAACCTCAGCACCTTTGTAACCAAATAAGCCTTTTTTAAACTTGGTTGTTCTTATATCGTCTGGTTGTAACATTCTGATTCCTCCGTACATTAAACTTGTATATAAAATTATAACATAATGCATCAAAAATACAAGCGTTTTATTTACTTTTATAGTACTTATGATATAATACTTATATCAAAAAAAGAAAGAAACAGGAGGTTTTTATGGAGATTATCGAGAATAAAGCGCACAAAAGTAAATATTCCGGCATCGAACGTTATTATACTCCACAGGACATCCTTGTTTTTGATATTGAAACCACCGGTTTTACAGCAGAAACAACGACACTTTATATGATTGGCTGTGCTTACTACAAAGAAAACGCATGGTATATCCGGCAATGGTTTAACCACGATGGTAATTCCGAGGAGGAGCTTGTTCGGGATTTTATTTCTTTTTCCAAAAGCTATAAATACATTGTCAGTTATAACGGCGATGGTTTTGACATTCCATATATGAAAAAAAAGGTGAAAAAATATGCTATGGAAGAATCGGATTTTTCTCTTGAAAGCATTGATATATATAAGCACATTCGATTTTTGAAGGATTTGTTACACCTTGAAAACATGAAGCAGAAATCCGTCGAACGATTTCTTGGCATCAATCGTCTTGATAAATATACCGGTGGTGATCTGATAAAAGTATATCAGGAGTATGTAACTCTTCCTGTCCGGAAAAATAAACAGCTTTTGCTACAGCACAATTATGAGGATCTGGAAGGTTTGCTGGACTGTTGCTCCATGCTTGCGTATTGTCGGCTAAAAACCGGATGTCTGGTTGTACAGAAGATGTCTGTGCGGCAAAATCGTCTTTTGTTTTCACTTACGCTTGATTATCCGCTTCCAAGAAGAATAACACTGGAAATTAACGGTATTATCATAACGGGATTTGGAAAGGAAGCAACCATTAACGCTCCGATTCTGACTGGAGAATTAAAGTTTTTCTTTGATAATTATCGGGAGTACTACTATCTTCCGGCGGAGGATATGGCAGTTCATAAAAGTGTGGCATCCTATGTCGACAAGAATTATCGGGAGCCGGCAAAAAAAGAAACCTGTTATCTGAGAAAACAGGGCCATTTTATTTCGCAGATTGATGATGGTATTTTATCCGGCTACAAAAAAACCGTATCGGATACAGAGACATTTATCGAGCTTACGGATTCCTTTTTACAGGATCTGGATTTATTGCATGCATATGCAAGGCATATAATAAGACTGGCGCTCTCTTAAAGCGCCAGTCTTTATGATTGGAACCCATATAACTTTTACAGATGTTCCTCTTCTATGGAATCAAGGAATTCTTTGAAATGATCTCTTGCATCCCGTATGTCATTTTGATTTTGCTTATTCAGGATATCTTCAAACTGATTCAGCTCATGCTCAATCAACCTTCGCTTATCTCCTATGGACTCTTCATACATACGGTCACCTCGCAGTAAAAGCAGCTTATTTTCCTCCTGCTCCCTCGGATGAATCTTTAATGACGCAAGTGTTGCAAGGCGTTCATCGATTTCCTCGTCTGTCATATCCGTCTCTTCGTTCCGGATAACAATCCGTTTTTCCAGATTGGTAGAGATAACCTTGACGATAACCTCCAGAATAGAATTGACATCGTAGGTGTATATGACATCTACAGATTCCTGTCCGGCAGGTCCCATCGGAACCGGAACCTCAATACTGCCAAGATAAACGTTATTTGCAGCAAATCGGCTTTCTCCCTGCAATATCTTGACTTTAATTGCCGACTGATTATCATATACTGTTGATAAACGTTCTGTATGACTGACCGGAATAACGGAATTTCGTTCAATAAGCGGCAGATAGTGTCCTGCCTCAATTACGCCTCCGGCTCGCCTGTTTACAACCTCTGTTCCAAGTGTAAATGGACATACATCGGTCAGAATCATTTCACGAACCGCTTCATTTCGCTCTTTCATCGCTGCCTGTGTGGCTGCACCGATTGCAACAACCTCATCCGGGTTGATGCTTGTATTCGGAAGTCGTCCAAATAAACGGCTTACAAATTTTCGTACAATGGAAAGCTTCGTAGCGCCACCGACTAAAACAATCTCTTCAATATCCTGCAGCCGGATGTTTGCGTCATTTAAGCTCCGTTCAATCGGCTTGCGTATTTTATTTAATAAAATCTGACAGGATTTTTCATAATCATCCAAATCAATTTCCGACTCATAAATTGTGTCGTGAACATTACATTTCATCTTTGAGGATTTGGAATCTTCAAACCCAAGCTTACAAAGCTCTGCCTGCTTATGGACATGGGAACGAGTCTTTTGGTCCAGCATATCGGCATTTAAATCATGTTCGCGGTAGAACATCTGCTCCAATATCGTTGTAAAATCTTCACCGCCAAGGAAATTATCACCGGCAACTGCACGTACTTCCATGATATTTTGAAATAATTCCAAAATAGATACATCAAAAGTACCGCCTCCAAGGTCAAACACAAGAAACTTTGTATCCGCATTTTTCTGATTCAGACCATATGCGATTGCCGCAGCGGTCGGTTCACTCACAATACGTTCCACAACAAGTCCTGCAAGCTCACCTGCTTTTTTGGTCGCTTTTCTCTGAGCATCATTAAAATAAGCCGGGACACTGATAACCGCTTCCTCAATTTCGGTTCCGAGGTACACTTCCGCATCTTCCTTCAATGATTTTAATACGAGACTTGAAAGCTCTTCCGCACTAAATGTACGCTTGCCAAGCTTATACTCTTTGGTGGTGCCCATACTGCGTTTGAAGACATCAGCCGTCTGATCCGGATAAAGAAGCTTACGCTCTTTTGCCGTTTTTCCGACATAGACGATTCCATCATCATCGACACTTACAACGGACGGAGTCAGTGTATCACCAAGCCGGTTCGGAATTACCTTTGCCGACTCACCGTCAAAATATGCAATTAAACTGTTAGTTGTTCCTAAATCAATTCCTACTATCATTTTTTATCCTGAATCCTTTTCAAACATGCTTCGTAATATGCATTGTGCCCACATATTTTAAGTGCTTCCTCATACAACATACGCGCCATTCCATAATCCCGCATTGCTTCGTATATTTTTGCTTTTTCGTAAAGTGCTTCATGGCAGTTGCCATAAAAGCAAAACCGGCATCGCTTTTTCTTTTGTGCAATATCAATGAAAGCAAGTGCTTCCCGATACTTTTTCATGACTCTGGAAAGTCTTGCCATCTTAATATACTGCTGTGGTGTATACATGGAGTCTGTCGGAATCGTCGCACTTGGGACATATTTTGTAATGCTGTGCAGCCATTTTCGCTTCACAAGACATTCCATCAGATTACTATAATAATTTTCTTTGTTGCCGCTGTCAAGTTCGATTGCTTTTTCGTAGACCTCTTTTGCATCATCGTATAACTGATAGAATAGAAAGATATCCCCCATGATACCACATGCACGCGCATCATGAGAATCCTTCTCCATGGCATACTGAAATGTTTCGTGGGCAAGATCGATATATCCGGCCTCCCCATATACTTCAATCAGACGCCGGATACACATCTGCAGATCCGCATCATAAGGCAGCATATTGATTGCCTGTTTTAAAATACGGACGGCCTCATTAAAATCACCCATACGCATAAGCAAAACCGAATAATCGTATGCAATATCAGCATTTAATCCATAGTTATTGATATAGAGCAGATACTGCATATTGCTTTCATGAAATTCATTTTCGCATTGAAGCAGACGTGCAAGATATGCCGTAACCTCCGCTCGTTCTTTTTTCGCCCCCGGTGACAAAGCAGACAGCGCATTCTGATATGCTTCCTCCGCTTTTCGAAACTCTCCAAGCATCTCGCAGAGCAGACCAAGTCTTGAATATGCATATGCATTAGATGGATCGAGCTGAATGGCACATTCAAAATCCGATAACGCATGCTTTGCATCGCCGAGAGCCTGATACAATAAGGCTCTTTCTACATAAACCCGGGAGGTCGGATTGATACGGATCTGTATATCATACATAGAAAATGCATTGTCATATTGTTTCAGCATTCGGTATACGGTTCCAAGACATCCGTGTACAAGCTTGTGATTCGGATTTATGGATATCACTTTTTGAAAAGCAGCAATTTCCTCCTGATACGCATTCATTCTTTCATAGCAAAAGCCGAGCAGGATGTAGATCTCCTCAAACTTTTCCATATCCGTATTGTCTTTTCCGGAACGATGCGTAATCTTTTGCAGGCATTCAATTGCCTCAGCAATCTTATTATCCGAATAAAGTATACGTGCACGATGATAATCAATGGAATCACTTTCCATGCCCATCTCATCAAACTGTCGGATAATTTCCAACGCCTGTTCACGCTTGTCTGCTTTTAGATATATTTTGACTTTTAAAGCATACGGATCCGACAAATATGGATATAGGCTGACAGCCTGTTCACATGCATGAAGTGCGTCCGATAAATAATCTAGTTTTTCGCATGCTTTTGCTTTAAAAATATAACCGATATAATCTCTGGAATCCTTTTCCAATACTGTCTCGCATGCTTTCAGACAATCTCTGTAATTTCCCGTCACATATTCAAGCTCACAGAAAGCCTCGTAACACAGCATGATTTCATCATGCTGTTTCTCGATTGCAAACTGAAAATTTTTTCTTGCTTCATCATACTGTTTTAATTTCAGATAGCAGTCTCCAATCAGAAAATGCACATACGGATATCGTTTCCGTTTCTTTTCCGCATCCTCGGACTGATCTTCTTCCGGCAGCTTTTCAATCAGATTTTTCCAGGCAAGAAAACATTGTAATGCATTTTTTGAATCATTGATTCCAAGATAACATCTGCCAAGTACATTATAGTATTCAAATTTCTGTTCCGCTTCCGGCGAAAATGAAGTTAAATGATCGATTGCCTCCCGGAACTGATAGCTCTGGTAACGACTCCATGCAATCTCCATACGGGCAGTTGTATCATCCGGATGTTCGGCAAGAATCTTCTCATTTTCCTCAATCAGCTTCTGATTTGCACGAATCATGCCAACCCGGACATTGTTATCATAGTGATTCTCTTTGAGCAGCTCCATATAGGTATCTCTGGATTCTTTATAACAGCCGGTCCGGAACATAAGCTCCGCATGTTTTGCTTTCACATAATAATTTTCCGGTGCAACCTGCTTTGCCTGATTATAAAAGTTTTTAGCAGCTTCATAATCTAACAGGTGGCAGGCAACATCGCCACAAAAATGCAGAATTGTAATATCTCCTGGTGCCTTTTTAATCAAAGGTATTGCTTTTTCATAGATTTCAGATAAAGGATCATGATATTCCCTGTCGAACAGTTCCTCAAAATCTGTCTGCCGAATCTCCTCTTCTGACATAGATTCCTTTTTTTGTTCGAACTTCGCTACAAGTTCCTGAAGCGCAAGACGAAGCTTCATAAGTTCCAGATACGGATGCGAGATTGTATCCGACTTGGACTGTTCAATCAAATCCTTTGCTTTTTGTGTTTCACGCCGGCGGGCTATACGGTCAAGATCATAATACGTCCGAATGAAGTCGTCAATCTGATCCGGCTTTGTGTCTTTCGTAGTTTCAAAGTAATCATAATTGATTATGTCGTCATACCGTGCATTGTTCAGAATATAATCAATATAATTCTCAGGGAAACGTTCACTGAGCTCCTTTTTTTGTTCTTCTATATCAAATTCCTCCACAATCAGTTTCCAAACCTTTTGCGGAATGAATACATGATTCATAAAAAAGTAAAGCAGTTCGTTCAAGGAGCTTTCCCGGCTGTCAAGGGAAACAAAAGTATCTGTATTAAAAAGCTCCTTCCATACATCCGGGTTGATTCGCTTTTCAAAATCATTATAAATAGCAAGCAAAGAGGAGGAAAGTGATGTTTCACTTTCCTCTTCTGTTTCTTCTTCCTCTTCTGCAACATCCGGTATGTCCGCAAGTCTTAAAGCTTCCTCATATGCTTTTCGAAGCTCCATGAAGCCCTCTGCATCATCTTCCGGATTCACAGAAGAAAGACGCATTCGATATGCTTTCTTCAATGCGTCTTTGTCCTTCGTCTGTTCAATTTTCAGAACATTCCATATATTCATAATTCTCCAGAATTATTATAGCATTTCCTCAAGTGTTGCGCGGATTGCCTTGATAAAATTCTCACTGTTTAATACAGTGACATCCGGCAATGTTGTAATGAGTGCCAGATCCTTTGTCATTTTGCCATCTTCAATCGTCTTGATGGTTGCCTTCTCAAGTGTATCGGCAAAGTGCATCAGCTCCGGAATCTCATCCAGTTCTCCACGCTTTCTAAGAGCACCTGTCCATGCAAAAATCGTTGCAACGGAGTTTGTAGAAGTCTCCTCTCCGTTTAAGTGCTTGTAATAATGTCTCTGTACGGTTCCGTGTGCTGCTTCGTACTCATATTTTCCATCCGGAGAAACAAGAACCGAAGTCATCATGGCAAGAGAACCGAATGCAGAGGAAATCATGTCACTCATGACATCACCGTCATAGTTCTTACATGCCCATATATAACCGCCCTCAGATTTCATGACACGTGCAACGGCATCATCAATCAGGGTATAGAAATATTCAATACCTGCCGCATCAAATTTATCTTTGTATTCCTTATCGAAGATATCCTGGAAGATATCCTTAAATGTGTGGTCATATTTCTTGGAAATCGTATCCTTTGTTGCAAACCAGAGTGTCTGCTTTGTATCAAGTGCATAATTAAAGCAGCTTCTTGCAAAACTCTCGATGGACTTGTCGATATTGTGCTGTCCCTGGATGACACCCGGTCCATCGAATTTGTGGATTGTCTCCTTCAAAACAGTGCCATCCTCACCTGTAAATACAAGCTCTGCAGTACCGGCACCCGGAACATCGATTTCCACACTCTTATAGACATCGCCGTACGCATGTCTTGCAATCGTAATCGGCTTCTTCCAGTTCTTGACACATGGCTCAATTCCCTTCACTACGATTGGTGCACGGAAAACAGTTCCGTCAAGAATCGCACGGATGGTTCCGTTTGGACTCTTCCACATCTCTTTTAAGTTATATTCTGTCATACGGGCAGCGTTTGGTGTGATTGTCGCACATTTTACGGCAACACCATACTTCTGTGTTGCATATGCAGAATCAAATGTGACCTGATCGTCTGTCTCGTTTCTGTATTCCAGTCCGAGATCATAATACTCTGATTTTAAATCAATAAATGGATAAATCAGCTCATCCTTTATGATCTTCCAGAGAATTCTTGTCATCTCATCGCCATCCATCTCAACCAATGGAGTTTTCATTTGAATTTTAGCCATAGTCATTCATCCTCCTTATTTAAAGCATACTTTCTTCTGTTTTGACATCGTTAACCATTGTAACATAACAATTTCGATTTGGAAACCTTTGTTTATAGATTTCCCACTTAAGAATTGAAAGTTTTTTCATGATCCTATTCAATAATATGAAGATGCTTCAGACTGATATCCAGAATCGGAGCCGAATGTGTAAGTGCACCACTTGAAACATAGTCCACACCAAGCTTTGTAATCGTCTCGATATTTTCTTTTGTGATATTACCGGAGCATTCTGTCATGGCGCGACCGTCAATAATCCGGATTGCTTCTGCCATCATCTCCGGAGACATATTGTCAAGCATAATGATATCAGCACCCGCTTCCACAGCTTCCCGCACCATATCGAGATTTTCCGTCTCAACCTCAATCTTACATACAAAGGATGCATATTCCTTTGCCATACGGACTGCTTCTTTTACACCACCTGCCGCATCAATATGGTTATCCTTTAACATTACGGCATCTGAGAGGTTGTAGCGATGATTATTACCGCCACCTGCCCGTACGGCGTACTTTTCAAATATACGCATGCATGGAGTGGTCTTTCTTGTATCAAGCAGCTTTGTCTTTGTTCCGGCAAGCACGGATACGATTGAATTTGTATAGGTCGCAATTCCACTCATACGCTGCAGATAATTTAATGCTGTCCGCT
>JBJEMZ010000209.1:3528-6433 GCA_051879935.1 Wujia sp. | reverse complement strand
TGTTCCAGGCTGTCTTTCAGCTGCAAATGTATCTTCTTCTGCTGTTCCAGTAACAACAGCGATTTTAATGCTATGGAAATCTGTACCGTTACCGGAGCGAGATTCTTGAAGTACTCATAATGCATCTCACCCATCAAAACACCGTACAATTCTTCTCCGGAGAAAAGCGGTACAAGTACCATTGTAACTCGACGGTCTGCCGGCATTTTGTCATTTGAAAAAATATTCTCCGTCTCAATCGACTGTTCATCCTTCGGGACATCAAATGCACCCGATTCATTATAATATGCACGAAACAGCATCTTTTCCGGCTTTACGAACGCCTCACCCCTAGGATGTCTGATATTCTCCTCAAATGTAAACATAAAAGCCGTACGCATACCGATTGCCGACAGGTTATCAAGCGCACGCTCATAAGGAATTCTGCCATTATCGTCCAAACGGAACATATCAACCGTCATCGTATTGATGATTCTAGACATCTGTTCGATACCTTCCTGCTGTCCGTGGATAACCTGACCATTGATAATCGTAAGTTCCCGGTAAAAAACGGAGAACAAATCCATAACATCTAACTGCAGCTGCAAATCCTCCGTCGAATTCCGAAGCTCATACTGCAGGGAAAGCAGCACATCCGAAAACAGTTCCGCCTTTGTGTACCGCAGTAACGGCTGCGACACAATATCTGAAAAAACATGTAATACATCTTTCTTATTATCCTGAAAAGCCTTCGGCTCTGTCATCTTGCGGAGCAGCTTCACAAGCATAGATATATCATCTTTAATCTGCCGAATCTTATCACCTTTGACATAATTTCCGAACAGATAATTATGAATCTGTTTAATCATAACCCGACTGTTATCCCCATGGAAAATGTTCTGGATTCCGAGTTTTTCCGACATGTTCTGATAATCAAACCCGATACAGCCACAGGAGGAACGCTTCATCAGATGTGTATTTACTTTTAAATCGTCCAATTTCCCGGTTCGAATAAAGGTTCCTGCCTTCGTAATCGCTTTGTAAGAAAGCTCCGCCGCATTTGCTTCAACAGTTGTAAGAGGCGGGGACAAGGTTGCCGCAAAAGAGGAGTTATCAAAGCTTACGACAAGCAGATCGTGTCCAACCTTGATACCCATTCTTGCAAATGCACGATATCCACCAAGTGCCATACGGTCATTCGCAAATACAACCGCATCTAATTCGGGATGCGCTGCCACAAACTCCCCAATCATCTGCTCGCTGCTCTCCTCGAAATTACCATAGATGACATAATCGTCATTGTATGGAATATCAGTTTCCTTCAATACCTTTTTATAAGCATCAAAACGCTCCATTGCATCAACATTGGTCGCCGGTCCGCTTACATAACCGATATTTCTGGCATTATGATCCACAATCAGATGCCGTATCCCCTGCATAAACGCAATCTGATTGTCAAACACACTGGATGCATAACCATCCATCTTTGTGTAAAGTGTAACTACCGGTATACCGAGATACTGTTCGAGAAATGCAACTCGTTCCTCCTTCGTTACACGGGAACCAATCATGCCCATCATGACATAGAGCACATCCAAATGTTTCTGACTTGCAAACTGAAATAGGGTATTGTACTGATACTCGTACCGAATGTGATCCTCCGAAATGTCTGCACTATCCAGATACATCCCGGGAAATATAAATAGATTGGCGTCAATCGCAATGGCTCCAAGCTCTGCGCCCTTGACCGCTTCCTTTGTAAATACTGCATCTATATCATCTACGAAAAGACCTATGTTTAATCTCTTTTTCAAACCGGTATGCCCCCCTGTATCTTCTCCAATTCATCCGTGTGAAAAATCTGTAATCCCGTAAAATAATAAAAGCAATCTGTAAAATATATCGACAAAACAATATATAAAATAATAGACAAATTTTATAATATTTTTCGTTATTTTTCAACAAAAATTTACTATTATAATAATATTTACTATTTTTATATGATTTCATAAAAAAAGCCTCGGGTATATCTGGGTACACCCGAGGCAAACACTTCTTTATTCAAAATTATATTCCTTATCTTCCTGCACGATTGCACCGGAATTTGTCTCATCCCGCAAGTATGTGTAAAGCTCCTCACAGCTGCAATACTCGACTGTAACACCGGCCTGATCTTCCTCATAGGAGGCATAGGATTCATCCACATGCGCCTCTATCACTGAAACAAACAGCTTTCCATTCTGCATCTGATACAACATATCATAGGATATTGTACCACCTCCAAGCTGAACTGTCTCCTCAAAGCTCTCCTCAGAACCTTCCCGCTGGGTAAGCAACAGACCTTGATACCCTTGGTATATTTTATCCGGTTTTCCAAGCAACTCTCCAAGCTCCACATATTTGGAGCTGTCAAACACATCATAGCTCATTCCAAGCGCGGTTCTTCCAAAATTACACTCTTTAATCTGGCCTATTTCCCCGACACCAAATTCATTGCGTTCAATAATATCGGTAAGTGACAATTGTTCTTCACTCAGGTTGTAAAATTCTACATAAATGTAATTTCCACCCTGTTCTTCATAAAGATAGATTTCACCAACGCTGCCATGTCCATAGGTCTCTGTATCTGCCGCAAGTGTACCCTGCAAATCCTCCGTTTCCACGCGGGAAGCGTACCCGATTTTTACCTCATAATACGTGAACTTGGGATTATAGAGAATGTCCTTTAAGCTTGTGCCGTCTGTAAAGCATCCAAACAACTCAAGATTCGACAAATCCTTTTTCTCAAGCGCCTTCGGTCCGTATTTTAACCAAAACGGCGGATATCCTGCCTCCTCCGGCTTTGACCAGTCACCCGAAAAGCTGTCTGAGGCTGCCGCATCCAACAAGTCCTGCCAGCATGACTGCCATCACAGCGACGAATATT
>JBJEMZ010000209.1:0-3428 GCA_051879935.1 Wujia sp. | reverse complement strand
GCTGCCGCATCCAACAAGTCCTGCCAGCATGACTGCCATCACAGCGACGAATATTTTTTTCTTCATAATCGGAATCCTCCCTTTTGCATACATTATAGTTTCATATAATCGCATTCTATCACAAGGAGGATACCATATGTTTTTTATTCGACAAACGGCTGGCAGAATTTGACGAGCGGTCAAGGATGTCTGCTACTGAAAAATGTGCTAATCCTGCTTCCTAACTCGTTATATAATATGAGTACTCAAATTGACAATCAAAAGGAGGTGGTGCGGATGTCAGACAAGCAAATACAGGAACTATATGACAGATATTGTAATACCGTATATAGAATTGCTCTGGGATATACGCATTCCGTTCCGGATGCAGAAGATATCACTCAAGCTGTATTTCTAAAGCTGATGGAGAAACATCCAAAACTCACACCGGGCAAAGAACGCGCATGGCTCATACGGGTTACGGTCAATGCATGCAGAGATTTACACAAATCGGCATGGAAGCAAAACTGTGACTTTCTTTCAGATAAAGATGATCCCATAACGCAATGTTTGTCACATGAAGAATCAGTCCTGTTTTGCGCACTCAAAAAACTCCCCTGCAAATATCGCATTGTGGTACATCTGCATTATTATGAAGGCTATACATTTAAAGAGATTGCAAGCATCTTGAGAACTTCGACTTCTACTATTTCCATGCGAATGCACCGCTCGAGAGAAATATTGAAACAATTAATTAAGGAGGACCTACTATGAAAGAATTATATAACGAAACATTTGATAAACTTACATTATCGGATGCAAAAAGAAACGAACTACGTTACGCATTATCAGAATCCAAAGAAGCTACTCCAAAATGGCGTCATTACAACATAGCACGGATAACAGCGGTTGCAGCGGCGGTTGCATTGATGCTACTTGCGATTCCTTCCACTAGAGCAGGAATTGCAAAAGCAGCGAATTACATGAAAAATATCTTTTTAGTGGCAGATGGAACAGAGGCAGTCGCAACTTCCAATCCGGAGTCAACAGAAGTCACATTTGAAGCAGAAGCTTTTGCCGAGGACAAATATTACGAAATCTTAGACAATAGGATTTATTTTGTCCTAGACACTGTCCGTATTGATATTACAGACAAATGCAGTAATTCAACCTATTACCGCTATGATTTGATAGATAAAAACGGATACGAGCACATCATTTTTGTCGGTGGTGACATAGAAAATCTAGGTTGGGCGGAATTTATTTTTGATTCAAACGGCACATACCTTACCAACCTGATGAGTGTTCCCGAGGAAAATTACTGGCTTGAAAATGCAATGGTAAGTATTGGAGTTCCAACCGGTAATCCGAATCTTGATTTTTCGAATTAATATCTCATTTACTTTCTTATAACAGAAAATGTCCCAGACACATACACATCTGGGACATTTTCTGTTACAATACTATCATCCACTTTTAAAATTCTCATTGTTCCGTACAAGCTCCCGAAAAGAAGCCGGAGAATAATTATTAATCATGCATCCGGCATTTAATGCATGCTCCTTTGTCTTCATAAACTCATAGGCTTCATCCTTCCGGTTATGGATATAACCGTATATATGCCATGTACCCCTATGATAACCGTTCCATTCGGCAATCGGAAAATGGCAGAGACAAATCTGGTTTCCATTATCCGAGACATGCATCATCTTCTCCACACCTTCAAGATAATGCAGTGCCGCCGGATTGTTCAGAATCGGTCCATCTCTGTCACATCCGCAAAGGGTCTGTGGTTACAGTTTCTCTTTTTCACATAAAAAATCCTTCCCTACATATAACAACTAATCAGTTGTATTATAAGGAAGGATTTATGTTTTGTCATTCAACTCATCGTTTAATCACAGTTAATTTGAAAATGAATATTCGCCATCCGAATTTACATAGAAAGATATATTGCCGGAATAGGTCGTGCCATCGCCACTGACTGTCCATGTTCCGCTTCCAAGCGTGTAGGAATACTTGCTAAACAATTTTACCTTCACACCTGCCGGAATCTGTCTTGTCTTCATCCAATCCGCAGCCACAACAACATGAATGGTCTTTTTGTTTCCGGCATCGTCAACACCGATAATCTCATAGTTCTCTTCACCCTGATTCGAAGAAAGCTTCAAAACAGCTTTGCCATTCTCAAATTCCACAGGCTCGCCATTTACAAATACCTGTCTGAGATTGTCATCCTCGATTATAATTTCTGCCTCATCTCCGTATAGCGTGTCTCCGGAGGATGCGTTTTTTATATTCGGTGTAGCAGTATCAATCTTTATCTCCGGCACCGCAATTCCGGCTGTCTTTTCTCCTGTACTGATTTTCTTTAAGTATGTAGAAAAACTATTTGTCGATTTTGTAATCTCCAGCTTCTCTTTATAGTTTCCATCTAAAGAATCTGCAATCAGATACCCGCTTGCCGGGTAAATGGTTACCGAGGATTTATAATACCCGTTTTCGCCCTTTGTACCATCCAAATTGTATGGTGATTCCGGAGCATTCAGATAATGAATCGCAAAATCATCCGTCACTACCAGCTTCTCATATACTTCCGTTTCAGCAAAGGTTGCTCTTGCGGTGTATTCTCCGACTTTTGTAGGTCTTGTGCTCGTATATGTGGCATCGGAAGCATTTTTTTGTTTATATTGCAGTGTCACAGCAGAGGTTCCGTTGGTAGAGGATGTTGCCACAGCCTCCGGAGTTTTTCCGTAATATACATCTGCAACAGAAATACTTCCTTCTCCCTTTAACTTTTTAAATGTAAACTTTGCATAAAGCTTTACATTTCCCGTCTGCGTCGCAGATATGGAAGTTACCTTAGTCGTTAAAGCCGCGTCACTATACCAGCCTCCAAAGGTGTAACCCGACTTACTCGCATCTGCCAGGCTTGGCACGCCGGTTCCATAAGTATAGGCTGACGGATTCCCCGCTGCATTTGTTCCGCCATCCAAATCATATGTGATATTGTATGTAATCGGTGTGAACTTTGCGTACAAATCCACTGCTCCGGTCTGCGTTGCAGATATAGAAGTAACCGCCGTTGTAAGAGCTGCATCACTGTACCAGCCCCCAAAGGTGTAACCCGTCTTGCTCGCATCTGCGAAGCTCGTCACTCCAATATCATAGGTGTAGGCAGCAGGGTTCGTATTCGTTGCTCCGTCCACGTTATGATAAGTAATCGTATATGTATCAGCCGTAAACTTTGCATACAAGCTCACAGCCCCCACCTGGCCTGTCGTGATAGATGTAATCTGTGTTGTAAATCCTGCATCAAACCAGCCTCCAAAGGTGTAGCCGGTCTTGATTGCATCCAAAAATTGTGCCACACCGATACCATAGGTATAGGTTAACGGATTCCCCGCTGCATTTGTTCCGCCATCCAAATCATATGTGATATTGTATGT
>JBJEMZ010000208.1:0-6437 GCA_051879935.1 Wujia sp. | reverse complement strand
ATGTCTGCCGGTGTACCCGGTAGCTCACGGATTCTGTTTCACTCACTGTATTCTTCGGAACGATCTGAATCTTGATTTCTTCCAGTCTCTTTGCCTCTCCGGTTGTTCCGGCAAGGGCACCATTATAAACCCAGCCCTGCGCATCGCCGTATGTCTGCGCATGTGTTGCATATCTCACATCGTAGTACTCGGCAAGCTCTCCGGTCAGCCGGATTCGGATCGCCTCAAGCCGTTTTGCCTGCCCGGTTGTTCCCGCCGGTGTTCCGGCATTTACCCAGGACGTCCAGCCATATGTCTGCCGGTGTACCTGGTACTGTATCGTTCCGGAATACCCTGTATTATTTACAAACTTGATGGTTACGCTCTCGACCCGCTTTGCCTGTCCTCTGGTACCGAGTACAAGCGTCTCGATTCCGTTTTCATATGTAATTATGCCGTTCTGGTCACCGTATGTCTGCACATGCGCCTTTCCGGAAAGCTGCGTGCTTCCGGCTGCTCTGCTCTCCATTGCCGGCACTTGTAACAGGCTCAGTATAACGACTGCCATGACTGCAAATGCTTTTCCTTTCTTCATAACGATTCCTCCCATCTTTATCCGGGTTTTCCGGAACACATTCGTTTTCTGCTTAAATGTATCTTACCATACTTTTTTAATAATAAAAATGTACAAACTAAAAATTTGCACTTTTATTCAACTTTTTTGAGGATTTATCCGTAAGAATCATTCTATCTTCCTCCCCGTCCCTACTGTTCCATGTTCCTGTATTTGTTCTTATTGATTTCATCCGCTGTTATCTGTTCCTGCAGGTAATTCCGTATCAGGTTTTCTCCTCCCATTATCTTTTTCCGTATCAGATCTTTTCTTCCCATTATCTTATCTGAAAAGTAATTCAGAATATCTTCTGTATCTATTTTCTCCAGAGCATCTCCTACCATGCTATATATAGTTGCACCATCACTTCTATGCTTATACATCTCCTTCAATGCAACTTCCGTCTGCGTCATATCTGCCTCTTTTGACAACCGGCTTTGTGGGCTGCCTTTAAAAAATTCATCTGTCTTCCAGAACTGCATCTGGACATCAACGTCAATTTCAGAAATATCCACTTTGGATGCGCCATCATCCAGATATTCCATTTTGATTTTTTCAGCATTGTCATGACCAATACAGACGGATGTCTGGTAATCCTCCCAATCTTCTTCCGGATTGTAAAATTCTGCTCCGATTTCCCATCCCGGCACATAAACTTTTGTTTTGCCGGAAATGATTTCTTCCCCACTCACAAATTCATTTTTATCCGGCACAAATATCTGCCGGTCCTTTCCTGCTTCCTGAAAGTAGAATATTTTGTAACTTAACATCACACTGTTATAGTATTTATTTTTGATAAATTCCTGCGCATCTTTCAAATCCTGAAAAACGGCCAGTTCCTTTTCTTTAATGGTAAAGTCAAATTCGCATAATCCATATCCGACATGTATATCCATGTGAGTTTCCTCCCTTCATACAAACGAGGTCAGCTTTTTGCTGTTCCTTATTATCTATCGTTCCGGCACATCCTCCATTTTTATATAGGATTTATCCTGTCCAGCAGTGCAACATATTGCTTCAAATTTTTTCATTGAATGTTCATTCATATATTTTCTGACAGAATCCAGTTCTGAATATTGTTTATATATTTTCCGATATGTATCTACATACATAAATGTTTGATTATCCGGCCGATATAATACTGTATCTATGATAATCCCCTGTCTGTTAACTCTCTGATGAATTATTACATACTTGGAATTATCCGGGAAAAGCTTAGGTGCCATCTCATATGCTTCATAAAAAATCTTTTCCTCATTTGGCATCGATGCAATCTGCTCATCCGACATACCATCCAGTGCCACGCGTTTAAAAAAAGTTTCAATATTTGAAAAATGAAGCTGCACATCAAGACCGATTTCTGACACGCTCACTTCCATTGCTCCCTCATTCACATACTGTTCCTTGATCTTCTCTGCCCTTATATAATCCATGCTGACTGAATTTTCATATTCCTTCTGATATTCCCCATTATAAACAACCGCACTTATCTCCCATCCAGGTACATATAGCTTTGTTATTCCATTTGTAATTTCCTCTTGTTCCACGAACCGATTTTCCTTTGGAACAAAAATCTGCCGGTCTTTTCCCGCTTCATTAAAATAATATATTTTTCTTTCATTCAGATCCTCATTGAATTTCATCCTAATAAAATTCTGCGCATCATTTATATCCTGAAAAGTTGCCAGCTGCTTTTTTTGAATACTGAAGTCCGGTTTGCACAATCCATATCCGACATGTATATCCATATGAGTTTCCTCCCTTCATACAAAACAGGGAACAGAAAATCTGTCCCCTGCTTTCCTTTCTATCGTTCCAGTTCATCCTCACGTTGTTTTTCTCTTGAACGAGGATTGATAATTAATCTGTCTTCATATTTTTTGATATTAACCTCTTTCACATCTTCAGCATCAAGGATAATCTGCTCTTTCTCATACATTCTCTGTACCTTATTGACTGCTTCCTCTGTGCTGTCCGCCTCCACTGTCACAATTCTGCTTAGAAGTTCCTGTATTTCGATTTCATAACTTGTCATACAAACCTCCTTTTATCGCATCCGTCCATCATTCTCTAGTTCCTTATTTGTTTCCGGAAACGCCATGCTGATTTCGCCGCTGTCCTTATCATACCGGTATACACTGTCCGACAATATTTCTTCGTTTTTTACAACAAGCATATTTATCTCTGCAACCATTATCTGCAGTTTTTCTGCATCCGGGTATTCCCTTTCCGGAACAAGCAGCACCTCATTCACACTTGAAGGCAGTATATAATAACTTGTGTTATTTTCCCGCGCCAGTTTCTTTAGTTCTTCCTGTGCATATAATATAGCGGTTGCCCCATATACCATATCTTTGTTTGTCAGAACATAGATACCCATATTTGGAATTGGTTCATCCATCCCCTCAGGTTCAAGACTGCGGATAAGATTATCCAGTCTTTCAATTCTGACCGGAAAATAATCCTTTGTGTTTTTAACCGCCTGTTCCCAGAGCTTTTTCTGATTCAGTTCCATGCGTGCAATCATCGGATAAGTCAGCTGCGTCGATGCAGTATGTTCCGGTCCCTGATTAACAAGCACGCGCATGGTAACAGCCATGTCCATATTTTTTTGGAAAGGTACATCACGGAGCATATCCTTATTCTTCTCATAATTAACCACTTTTAAATATACCCTGTCATAATAAGCATCTGCATCCTCCAGGAAAGAAATATCGTTCCTGTTAATCTGCATGCATGCATCCCGGTATACACCGGAGATCTCCTGCAGGATACTTTCCATGCTTCTACCCTGGCTGTAAGCATAATGAAACTTTTCAAGATAAATACTTGGAGCAATATCGCTGCCCTGCTGTGTAATCAACAGTCCTGTCATTGTTATACCATTGTTTTTGTCTATCTGTTGTATGCGGACATTCTCAATATCATACTGCATAAGGTAATCCGCAATTTCATTTCTCACAGTTTCACAAAATTCTGCAAACTCCATAGTCCTGTTCCTCCTTATTTCTGTTCCGATGACTCTTTTGCCTTTTCTTCTGCCTGCTTTTCTGCAAACTTCCGTGCATATGCAAGCAGTACCTCTCCCTTGTTTTCTTTTACCTCATACTGAATTTCTGCCATGTTATTTTCCTCCTTGTAATATATTTTTTATTATCTGCTCATACGCAGACATTCTCTTACTTATGACATCCCATGCAGCCGATTCTTCTTCCGTAAGTATCCCTTCCGGAACACGTCCGGCAAGTGCAATGTCCTGTAACTCACTTAACCGTTCTGCCGTCATGAACTATAACTCTCCTCTTTCCGGTTCTGCTTTAACCTTCGTTTCTTTATTTACCGAATCACAATCCGGAACAATCTTATACTCATCCGGCACCTCCTTGAATCTGTCTGTCATGTACTCTTTTTGTGAAACAAAATTAAGGTCTCCATATCCAAGATTAAAGTTAATGGCTGCATCTTTCCCAATCTGCTCGTAATCGATATACATTGACAGATGGATACCTGCCACCTCCGGAAGTTCTATACCCTGGCATAAATATTCGCCAAGGGCATATTCATTCTCTGCAGGTATCAGTTCAAAGACATCCAGATTCATGGATAAATTGATATATTCCCCTGCAGTCGTACCGTCTGCAATTGCAGAGTTGATAATCTCCGAAAACTTCGTCCATTCATCATTGTCCATCTGATTCATCCTGACTGCCAGATAATTCAGGTCATCCAAATTCTCATATTCTCCAAAAGCCTTTGTCATATTGTCAAACGGAGTATTGTAATCTGAAATTAAAAACTCATTATGTTCCTGATTGATTCCAATCTGATGGAATACACGCTTCACTTCTTCCTGGCTGCACGGCAGCTTCACCCATGTACCATTCATCTTGCCTGTTGTATAATCATACAGGTTTGTAACATACACCTCTATGGTTCTTCCGTTCACTCCTGATACGGATGATTCCTGCTTTTCCATTTCCTTTGGCGCAATCATCTCGTTTTCATATTGACTGATCATCTCCATTGTCAGCCATTGTGGCTTCCCTTCCTCCGAAAAGCTGTTCCACAAGGCTTTCATGTTATCAATCTGATCCACTTCATTATTGGCCCATAAATGATTTGCACTACGATGACCTCCAAGGTAATAATCACAATCAAGTCGCATCCGGTCCAGAAACTGATATTTGATGCTGCTGTCTGCCGGTTCCCTCTCGATTAGATTTTTGATATATTCATCTACCATCTATATTCCTCCTCTCCCTCTATTTAAACGGCAGGTCATCTTCGGCCAGATCCGCAGGTATATCCATGAATCCGTCTTCATTTTCCGGTACCTGTCTGTCGTCACGCTGATATCCACCGCCGTTTCCGCCGGATGCTGCTTTACTCTCTGCAAACTCCTGCTCTTCAACAATGACTTCCGTTGTGTATACACGGTTACCTTCCTTGTTTGTATAGCTTCCGGTCTGTATCCTTCCGGTAACCACAATCTTGATTCCCTGCTTTAAATATTTCTCAGCGAACTCAGCTAGTTTTCCAAATGCGACACACGGAATAAAATCCGCTGTCTGCTCGTTGCTCTGGTTATCCCTTCTTGCAAACCGTCTGTCTACCGCAAGCGTGTATCTTGCGATTGCCAACGGTTCAGCCGCCTGTGAATACCGGACATCCGGATCCCTTGTCAAACGCCCCATTAAAATTACCTTATTCATCTCTTTTGTCTCCTTTCATCATAACGACCTTTGGTCTTTCTGTTTCTCCAAATACTTTTCGTAGAACTCCAGTGCTTTCATGATTTTGTCCTCGAACTGTGACGGTGTCAGATCACGCTGGTACTTCATGACTTTATCACTGTTGATAGTTATTTTTGGCTTTTGGTTAGGCTTCGGCTTTCCTAGTATCTCCTGAACTGTTTCTTCGTCAAGTTCCGATTGCGCAGCAAGTCCGCGCATTTCCTTCGCCTGTGCAAGCGATGGAAGTACTCCGGCAGATATCTCCATCCCTTTATCATCGATTAATGCTGTATCCTGATAATACGAATGTATTGCCTTCTGGCAGGCACTGTCCATGTAGGAGACTTCGACTGCAGGGCGTATTGCCATCTTTCCGAGGTCAACAAGCTCTAAAAGCTCCGGAATCAGATAGGTAAGACGGATATATCTGTCTATCGTTTTCTCACTTGTATGAGCAATTTCTGCAGCTTCCTTCCTTGCATTCAACTTTTGGTCCACCGGACCAAAAGTCAAATCTGTCCTTTTCCCCTGGCGTTTCTTCGCGTCAAGCATTTCCTTATATGTAAATGCCCTTTCCGATGGAAGTATCTCATCCCGGCTCTGCAGGTTGCTCTCTCCCATCAGGATGATTGCTTCGTCCCGGTTGACTTCTTTCACGATGATTGGGATTGTCGGTATTCCGGCAAGCTCACATGCACGCTTTCTTCGGTGTCCGGAAATCATTTCCATGTTTCCGTCCTCGTTCATGAACACGAGTGCCGGTTCATTGACACCATGATCCTTAACCGATTCAACCAGCTTCATCATCTTTGCATCATCAAGTACCTTGAACGTATGATTCTTAAACGGCACGATCTGGTCAATTTCCATTTCATCTAACGTCCCATTTTTTCGTTCCGCTTCTGAATAGAATATACTCTCCGGATTAAATGCTGCGTGAAGGCTCTGCTTCCAACTGTCGTTGCCGTTCGCCATGACTAATCACCTCCTTTGTAAATTTCCTGTAAGCATCTGCGACTTTACTGTTACTGTCAAAAGCATATACACTTTTTCCGGATGCTGACGCTTTTGCCGCAGCAATACCAGTCGGGATTGTCTGATTAAATACATTT
>JBJEMZ010000207.1:20724-28893 GCA_051879935.1 Wujia sp. | reverse complement strand
TCCTCAATCGGCATGCCCTCTAAGGACACCAGAATAATCTCATCCTCGGATTCCCGTCCCGGTTTTTTCCCGCGGATCACCTCACCCAGTGTGGAGATGGAATCACGCGTAATCAATCCATCTTCAATCATATAGACAAAATCTTCGCCCATACAGCCAGTATGAAGACGGGCACCATTTTCATCATATCCCATCTCATCTTCCTCTGCATAGTTTTCATACATCCCGTAGTTGTCTACGATTTTTTTCAGGTCGACAATACTGTTGTACTCCATATTGAAGGTACTCGAAGAGATGAAAAGCAGACCCGGATCCATCCATTCCCGTTTATATTCCGGCCATGCACCTTCTTCGCAGGAAACTGCTTCGCTGACAATATCCGTACCGCGAATCGCTTCCTCCATCGTCTCGCACAATATCACGTTCGGGACCTCCGGATAGTTTTCCCGGATATATGCAATCATCGCCTGCGCACTCTTTGAAGTGGGCGAGCTTCCCTTCACTTTAATCGTATCAATATCCTTTTTTACAGCCATGATTGCCCGTAGACACGCCCGGCTAATCACGCCGCATCCAATGAGTGCCAGCACCTTTGCATCCCGTTTGGCCAAAAGCTTTGCCGCAAGTCCCGGCATTGCCCCGGTCCGCATCGAGCTTAACAGATTGCCTGACATATATGCAAGCGGTTTTCCGGTTTCCACGTCATTCAGCATGACCATCAGAATCGAACGCGGCAATCCCTTGTTCCGGTTATTGCCATTCGAGCCATACCACTTTTCTCCTGCCACATGGAATCGTCCTCCCAGATAAGCAGGCATTGCAATAAATCGGCGGTCTCTCGCATTGTTAATCGGGAAATTTGCAATCGGGGATTTCTTCGGAAAATAAAGCATCAATCCATGCTCATCATTGTACGGACCTCCCATCAGAAAGTCTCCGTCTTCCAATAACCCGATTGCTTCCTCCATCACATCCACGCATCTTCCTGCATTTAACACTCCGGCATCAATCATATCATCTTCACTCAAATACAAAAAACTTACTTCCTGATTTTCTTCTTCGACGTTACTTTTTCTTCCTACTGGTTCTGATTGAACATCTCTGTCGATTGTCATAAATATCCTCTCCCAACTGTTTAAACTTTTTTCGTTTATATTTTGATGATATGAAATTTTGTAGAATATTCCGGGTTGTTTCCTAATAATTATCCTTCGGCTTGATTTTTACTGCACGTTTCCTTGATTTTACCGCAAAGACAATACCATATATAAACATGCAAATCAAGAACACAAGGAAAATTAATGTTGACAATGCGTTAATCTCCGGGGAGACACCTTTTTTGATCATGGAATAAACCTTCATACTCAGGTTTGTGGTCGCTGCATCTGCCAGGAAGCTTGAGATAACCAAGTCCTCAAGTGCCAGCGAAAATGCCATAAATGCGCCTGAGATTACACCCGGTAAAATCGCCGGCAAGGTAATATGAATAAAGGTAAGGAACCGATTTGCACCCAGATCCATCGAGGCTTCCTCCATGGCGGGATCCATGCCGACCAACCTGGATTTTACCGTTATAAATACATACGGAAGCAACAGGGTTGTATTGCCTAAAATCATCGTTCCGATGCTTAAGGACACCTTCGACATACTAAACAGCATCAGCGTTGCCACTGCCAGCACAATCTCCGGAATTACGATTGGGAAATATATGGAATACGAGACCAGTCCATTTCCCTTAAACTTCGCATTTTTTAAGCCGACGGCACCAAGCGTCCCGATCAGGGTCGATAACGCTGTAGACACAACCGCAATCAGCATCGTATTGCCAAAAATCTTCCAGAGTTCCGGGTCGTGAAACAGCTTTGTATAATTATTCAATGTAAATCCATTCCAGACGATGTTATTCCGACTGTCATTGAAGGAGTACACAATCATAACAAAAACCGGAATATACAAAAACAGATAAATTAACACGGCGTACACCCAGGATAACCGGCCGAAAAACTTCTTCTTTCTATTTCTGTTCTTCATGATATCACCCCTCTAATATAAGATGTAATGCCCCTCGCGAAAGCTCGGCGGCAAGTCGTCGGAACCATGCCGAATCATTCACTTCGTTCATGATGGTTCCTCCTAAGCTGCTAAATCATCCAGATCTCCACCCATCTTCTGATAGATGACAAGCATAATCAGTATGACGACTGCCAGCACCATCGACAGCGCTGCACCAAACGGCCAGTTTCTCGAGATTGAGAACTGGTTGTTAACAAGATTACCAATCATCATCTGCGTGCCGCCACCTAACATATCTGTAATCTGGTAATAACCAATCGTCGGAATAAATACGAGGATGACTCCTGCAAATATCCCGGATGATGTAAGCGGCAGTGTCACCTTGAAAAATGTCTTGACCGGACCGGCACCCAGGTCCTTGGATGCTTCAATCAAGCCCTTGTCAAGCTTTTCTATCGAGGAGTACATCGGTAAAACCGCAAACGGCATCAGCATATAAATCATACCGACTATAATGGCAAAATTGTTGTAGAGCATGTCAAGCGGTTCCCCGATGATTCCGAAATGCTGAAGCAGTGTATTGATAATTCCGGAATTATTAAGCAGGATTACAAAGCTGTAAACGATTACAAGCTCGTTAGTCCAAAACGGAATCATCATCAAAAGCATCAGGACTCCGGACACCTTCGGTTTCTTTGTCGCCATGAAATATGCAAATGGATATCCCATCAGAATCGATAACACCGTCGTTAAAAATGCTACAATCACAGATTCCTTTACAACCGTGAAATAGACCGGATCCAATATCGCCTTATAATTATCCAGTGTGAACTCATACTTTATCGTTCCAAGTGGGCCCTTTGTCATAAAGCTCATAAAGAGCAGCAGGAGAATCGGTGTGTAGATAAACAGCAGGGACCAAATTGTAATCGGACCACACATAACCATCTGCGAAAACCGCTTTGCAACAGATTTTTTTTCTTTTTTCTTATTCTTCCTGTTCTCCATTGGACACACCTCCCAAATCCTCAAGCTTGATTGCGCCTTTCAGAGGGTCTTCCATGCGGATTACCCTGCCTTTTTCAATCGGCCAGTTGAGATATACCACTTCCCCGATCTGTGCCAGTTCAGACACATCAAACCGGTTGATTTTTATCTCCTGTCCGTTCGGCATCTCCAAAATCATTTTTACAAGGTTTCCAACATATATAATCTCTTTTACCACAGCCTTAATGGAAAATCCGGACACCCGCTCTTTTGTAAATGACATCACCTCCGGTCTGACGGAGACTGCCACTGCCTCACCCGGTGTGTAATCGCCTACAGGAACCGCAATATGTCCGACCTCTGTTCCAAGCTCCACCTTGTCACCCATGATTGTTTTCACAACGGTATCAAATATATTGGATTCACCGATAAAGCCTGCAACAAACTTGGTTTTCGGGTGCTCATAGATATTCTGCGGCGTGTCAATCTGCTCCATCACGCCCTCATTGATAATCGCAATCCGGTCGCTCATCGTCAGAGCCTCTTCCTGATCGTGCGTCACGTATACAAAGGTAATGCCAAGCTGTTTTTGCAGACGCTTTAATTCTATCTGCATCTGTTTGCGAAGCTTTAGATCGAGGGCGCCGAGGGGCTCGTCCAAAAGCAGAACCTTCGGACGATTGACAAGCGCTCTTGCGATTGCGACTCTCTGCTTCTGTCCACCGGACATCTGGTTGATCCGCCGCTTTTCAAATCCCTCTAACTGAACGAGCTTCAGCATTTCTGTCACCCGTTCCTTTATCTCATTTTTCGGAACCTTCTTAATCTTTAAACCATATGCAACATTGTCAAACACATTCATATTCGGAAATAACGCATAGTTCTGAAACACAGTATTGACATCCCTCTGATACGGTTCCTTTTTTTCCACGCTCTCATTTTCCACCTTAATCACGCCGGAAGTCGGCTGTTCAAATCCGGAAATCATTCGAAGCGTTGTAGTTTTTCCGCAGCCGGAAGGACCAAGCAACGTCAGGAACTCTCCTTCTGCTATATTCAGATTCATGTTTTTTACAACATAATTATCTCCGTACCATTTATCTACGTTCACCATGGAAACAATTGTCTTAGCCATATACCATCATCCTTTCCTACGCGCTGTATAAGCTACAACGCATTGCTTCCTCGTTCACTTGTACGGATACGCATAGCCTCGTACACATCATAAACAAACACTTTTCCGTCTCCGTTTTTACCTGTACTGATTGCACTTGTAATATCTGCAAGGATTTCCTCCAGCTGCTCATCCTCAATAACCGCAAACACCAAAATCTTTGGGAGCAGATTGATATCATCGCCCGTGATATTCAGTTCCGGAATATATCCCTTCTGGCGACCGCAGCCCATAACAGACTGTACGGTCATACCCTGACAATTATGTACTACCAATACCTCTTTCAGTCCGACCAGTTTTTCCGGTCTCGTAATAATCTCGATTCGCTTCATGATACTCACCGCTCCTTTCCACTATCTAGTTACCACTCATCAGCTTTGTATAATACGTATCTAACAGGCTGATCTGATCATCATCGATTGCAATCTTCCATGAATCCGGCTCCAGCTTCGCAAAAGCTTCAATAGCAGGATTGTCATAGAAATCCTCCGGCATATAATCCTTTAAGGCATCTTGGGTCAATACCGGCATGATACCCCATGTCAGTGTACTCTTGCTGTATTCCTCCGGTCTCAGCATGAAGTTAATCAGTTCATGCGCTGCATCCACATTTTTGGAGGAAGAAGGAATTCCCCAGTATGTTCCGGAGTACTCGGAGCCACTGTCAATATCCGCAATTGCGAATTTGTCCCAGTTGTCCGTACTGTTATTGCAAAGAGTTGCATAATCCCAGCAAAATGCCACGCTGCACTCTCCATTTTCAAGCTCCGCTACAGCACTTTCACCGACAAATGCTTTTACATTCTTCTTAATATCCAGCAGCAAATCCATAGCTTCTTTAATCTCATCTTCGTTTGAAGAGGATGCCTCATATCCGAGTGACTCAAGCGCCATTCCAAACAATGAAATCGTGGAATTGACCATACACACCTCACCCTCAAGTGCCGGGTCTGCCAGATCCTTGAAGCTCTTAATCTCAATCGGGCAGGTCTCTACATTATAGACAATCGTTGTATAGAGTGGTGCAATACACGGAACGGTATATTTACCATCCTCATCTCCAACAAAGCTGCCGCAGGAGCTGTCTATGTACTTCATATTATCCAGCTTACTTTTGTCCAGTTCCGTGAGCAGACCATTGTCAACAAAGCTCTTCACATAAGCAGATTCAATATCAATCAGGTCATACTCTGCATTTCCCTGTACAAGCTTGGAAAGAATCGTATCGGTATTATCGATATAGCTGACATTGACATGAATACCGGTTTCTTTCTCAAAATCCTTAAACACTTCTTCGTCCCAGGTTCCATCCCAAACCATGATGTTTAGTTCGGTTGTGTCACCCGCGGCCTTATCTCCACATCCTACCAGTAAAGATAACACCATCACCATTGCAACCATCAAAGCCATCATTTTTCGTCTCATAAGCCATCCTCCCTTTCTGCTTTTGATTTATGCGGAGTATAAACCTTTGCATTATACCAAGGTCAACCCCATCTTCGATTTATTTAGTCTATCTATGAAATTTCTTTACAATCTTTCGTTTCTGCTTTCATATAGCACATAATTACCATCAATACGACCGCAGCCACACTGACATACACGCTTCCACGCATCAGCCCATACAGGCCGAAATGCCTGCGGACGATTCCGGAAAGGAAAGAACCGACCCCCTCACCGATTCCGACAGTTGCCACACAGCAGAGTGTTGTCCCCTTGACAATATCCTGCGGATCAAGCAGTTCTGCAATCAGATACACGCTGCCGGAATAAAACAATCCAAATCCAAGCATCTCGCATGCCTGTGCAAAAATCACAACCGGAAGGCTATGACAATAGGCCGGCAATGCCGCCTTCAGAGTCATAAACACGGAACAACAAAGCATCATCTTGTCCAAAGGTACTTTTCCGCGACTGCGCAACAGGATAAATGCCCCGGGCACCTCCGCGATTGCCATCACAAACTGCGAAACTCCATAGTGCGTGTTATTACCGCCTAAGCCTGTTATCACATCAATCAAAAATGTAGTACCCATGTTGTAGCCCATAAACATAAAAACAGAGGCAAGCAAAAAAAGCACATATTTCTTTTTTTCCTTCAGGATATATAGGACTGTATGTACCGTGGCCTCCTGTTCTTTTTTGCCGTCCGGCTGTGTATGTTTCATTCTCTTCCACGGCATCATAAGCATCAAAGCAAATAGCAAAATGCTAAAAACAACCGCCGTAAGCGGAAATGTCTTCACGCCGATTTTGTCACAATACACACCTGCCAACACACAAAATACAGCCCAGGCAATCGAACCTCCGGTTCTGCCCTTTGCATAATTGACCGGATATCCATGATTGACATACAACACGGCAAGGGAATCGAGCAACGGGGAAATCGTTGTAAATGTCACACCATAGCCTACCGAAATCAAAAACATCAGAGGGAAATTCTTCCCCGTCAGATAAAAGGCTACCGACAGCAATGCCGTTCCTCCCGCCAGAGCCGAAATCAAAGGCTTGAGTGGGCCCTTCGCGGCATATTTGTCCGCAAGACTCCCAAGTATGATCTGAAAAAAAGCACCGGCACTAAGCTCCGCGGCATTCAGGATGCCAATCTCCACCGGCGTATACCCTTTAAATGTCAGTATCTGCGTCTTATAGGCATAAATCACAACCGCTCCGCCCCAGAACATCACCTGCAGCAGAAAATATTTTATATTCAGGAACATGTTTTGTCGGCTTATTCTCTCCATCTCACTGTGCCTCCTATTCATCCGGTCTACATGCAGGTGGCTGCGAAATCTGTATCCTGTTCATTTAATGCAAAAACGGCACATCCCAGAGCTTTAGCTTCGTTCCGATTCCAAGCTCTAAAGCCTTTTTATAACAGTCATAGCCCCATCCCACATCGAGAATCGGCATGCCGCCAAGACTCACCAGAATCCGTTCATCCTCACTCGTACGTCCTTTGTCGATTCCCCGGATGATATTCCCCAGGTGCTGAATCTCAGAAGCCTCAATCCATCCGTCTGTCACCATATTTACAAAGAACATTCCCGGAGTACCCATGGACAGGCGATTGCCGTCTTCGTCATACTCCTGATACACGTTGATATATTCTTCATACATATGAATATTGTCCACAACCTTTGTCATATGATCCCGAATAAACTCCAGGTCAAGATCCATCGTCCCGGATGAAATCACGAGACAGCCCGGTTTTATCCACTCCGGTTTTAACACCGGCCATTTTCGAACCGGCACCGAGACAGCTTCGCAAATAATATCCGAATCACAAACGGCCTCTTCCAGAGTTTCACAGACTTTAATCTCCTTTAAGCCCGGATAGTTTTCTCTTGCGAAATCCGCCAACTCCTTTGCCGTCTTTGAAGTCGGGGAACCGCCTTTAATCTTTAATGTATCTATCGTATCGATTTTAGCCATAACGGCCATAAGACTTGTCCGATTGACAACCCCGGCGCCAAGCAGTGCAAGCACCTTGGAATCCTTCTTTGCCAGATATTTCGCCGTAAGTCCCGGCATAGCCCCTGTACGCATTGCGCTTAACAGATTTGCCGACATATAGGCAATCGGCTGTCCGGTCTCCACGTCATTTAATGTGACCATCAGAATGGAGCGCGGCAGCCCCTTAGCCGTATTTCTGCCGTTTGAGCCATACCATTTCTCCCCCGCAAGCCGAAACCGTCCGCCGAGATAAGCAGGCATGGACATAAATCGCCGGTCCGCCGAATCTGCCAGAGGGAAACCGGGGATGTCCGATTTGTCCGGAAATATCAACTGCACACCATGGTCATTGTGTTCCTTTCCTCCCATCAGGCAATCGCCCTCACTGAGCAGACGCATCACTTCTCCAACCGTATCCACACATCTTCCTGCATCCAGAACTCCGGCCTTCAACATATCTTCTTCATTTAAAAATAAAAATTCGATCTTTGTATCCATCGTTCCTCATCCTTTCTTTATTCAAGAATTCTATCTGTCTC
>JBJEMZ010000207.1:0-20624 GCA_051879935.1 Wujia sp. | reverse complement strand
ACCAGACATTCGTCTAAGCCTTCGGATGCCGCCTGTGTTGCCATCGCCTCAAAATCGGTTCCATAAGGGACATTCAGACTGCCAAGATCCAGGGAAAGTCCCATCTCTTCGTAAAGCTCTTTCGTCTTTCGGATTGCTTTTTTTGCTATCTCAACATCCGGAAGTGACCGGTCAATCTCCCAGACATTCACACCATAATTCACAAGTCTTGGCAGACTCTTTTCGTTTAAGATATATTCCATCAGCACCGGTGTGATGATGGCAAGCCCATGTCCATGCGTAATATCATAGTAAGCGCTCAGCTGATGCTCGATGGAATGTGCCGGCCACGCGCCGGATTTTCCACAGGCAATCATGCCGTTTATCGCCCATTCGGATGCCCACAAAATATTTGCCCGGGCCTCATAATTTTCCGGTTCCCTGCAGGCAACCGGTCCATAGGTCACAAGTGTTTTGAGCAGTGCTTCCATCACACGATCCTGCATAAAGGTATCTTCCACATCCGCAAAATACACCTCAAAAATGTGTGACATAATATCTGCCACGCCCGCTGCCGTCTGATACGCCGGAACCGAATATGTAAATTCCGGATTCAAAATGGCGTAGGCAGGATACAGGCTTTCCGCGGATAAATCCATCTTCTGCTTTGTCGCTTCATTTGTAATCACGGCAAACGGATCCATCTCCGATCCGGTTGCAGCCATCGTTGCCACAGCGATAATCGGAAGAACCTCCCCTATCTTATCGCTATCCTCCACCAGATCCCATGGATCTCCGTCATAAAAGGCTGCTGCCGCCACCGCTTTGGCACAATCGATGGTACTACCACCACCAATCGGGACAACGACATCCACCTGTTTCTCCTTACAGATGGCAACTCCCTTCTTTACGGTGGTAAGGCGCGGATTCGGCTCTACCCCGGACAGTTCCTCGTATGTAATTCCATGCTCGCAAAGGAGTGTTATAACCTTGTCATATAATCCGGTTCGCTTGATGCTTCCGCCGCCATACACCAAAAGCACGCGGGTACCAAATTCCTTGATATATTCCGGCAGACCATCAAGACTGTCGGTTCCGAATGCCACCTTCGTCGGAACACTGTAATAAAAATTCTGCATACTTTTCCCTCCTGACACAAATACGTCTAACCAATAATTGCGAAACACATATACTGCATATCCATATATTTCGATATTGATTTATTCCATATACGATGTATTGAAACTAAGAAGTTCTAATTGTTCTGATACACATATTCATATAGTACGCAACCGCCGCCAATTCGCCATCCATGGCTCAATGGCGGCTTGTTTGAACATCGTGTTCAAACATTGCTGACATTCCACAGAACATCAAGAACTTCTAAGTTCCAAACATATATATATTTCATAAATAAATATCGAAATATATGAAATATACATAGTCAAATTGTGTTTCGCAATTACATGCGTAATTACCTTACACTGCAGAAACGGTCATAACGCAAAGCGGAAATGTCTACAACCGTCTCCTCACCCAATACCATCTGTGCAAGCATTAGCCCTACGGAAGGTGCTGTACCAAATCCATGTCCGGTAAATCCGCAGGCAATAATCAGCCCCGGCACTTCCTTGACCTTGCTTATTACCGGGACTCCGTCATAGCACATATCAAGCCAGCCGCCCCAGCTTCTTACAATCTTGGCGTCCGCAAGCAGCGGTATATAGCCCATAATCGCACGGCATCCGGCAGACATGGTCAGTGCACTCGTCCGCATTTCCTGTGGAGACATATCCGTCTCCTGCTCTAATCCGGACTCAGAACCAAATACAAAGGAACCGTGTTTTGACTGATGTCCATAAAAATCTGCATCCGCAGTTCCAAGCATAATATCAAACATTTTCGGCTGTATCTCCGTAACAAGTGCCTCCTCGAAATACCGTGTCATCGGAATATCAATTCCAACTGTACGGGTTATGAAGCGGCTCTCGTATCCTGCCGCCACGATCACATGCTCTCCCTCAAAGATTTCCCCGCTCTCTAAAACAACCTGGCGTATGCTTCCTTTTATCTTTCGAAGCTCCTTTACCTTTGCCTCCGTGAAGAACGAAACGCCCATCTCAAGCGCCCGCTTGTAATATGCAAGTGTCGTAAGAAGCGGGTTCGCATGTCCGTCGGTCGGACACCAGCTTGCACCGATAATCTCATCTGACAAATACGGGCAGATTTCTTTTACCTCTTTTCCATCGATTACATGCATATCAAGACCGAGTGCCTGCGCAGAGGATGCAAGCTTGTTCAGCTTCTCAAGATGCGCCTCTGTCTTTCCAAGCCGCAGATTGCCTCTCTGATAATATTCCACATCCATGCCAAGCTCCTCGGAAAGCGTCGGCCACATATTCTGTACCGCATACATCGCATAAGGCAGTTCACGCACATCACGGCCGGACTGTCTGACACCGCCTCCATTTCTGGATGACCCGCCATGGCCGATGCTCTTATCCGCCTCGAGTACAATCACGTCCTTTACACCCTTTTTTGCAAGGTAATAAGCTGCCGCACAGCCGACAACACCACCGCCGATAATTACTACATCTGCTGTTCGTTTACTCATTGCGGTCACCTCCATCTTCTGCAAGAATCCTCATCTCGATTGGTCGCATTGGTGCTCTTGACACCGCCGGTTCCACCTCACCTGTCGGAACCTTCAGTTCTCTTGCGACAATCCCTTTTACCAGCTTGCCACAGGTCTGGCCCTGACAAAGCCCCATGCCGGTTCGCAAATACCGTCTGATTTCCTCCATCGTAAACATCCCTGCATGCACCGCCTGGCGAACTTCGCCCTTCGTCACTTCCTCACAACGACACACAAGCATATCATCATCTTCCTGTGGAACATACGGTCCGATTTCCTCCAGTTTTGCACGAATATCTATCATAAACGTCCCTCCTTACAATTCCGGCTGATTACATGTTTTGAAAAAGCGAGCCTTCATCACCATATCCTTCGGCACCTTCATGGTCAGCAAATGTGTATGGTCAAAGGCTTTTGCAGACCGTACACCAACAACTTCTGCCTCACAGACTACCTTTCCGTCTCTTCCAAGCGCCACGCCCTTATCTCCTTTTTCCGGTAACGGAAGGAACTCATACGGAATCGTCACAGTACCAAAACCATCCCCGGTATCCTCGTCGACCAGGAAAATGGATTGTCCGGAACAAGATGCAACACACATGCCACATCCGATACATTCCACATCACCTTTCACAACCGGAAGCGATGTGATGTTACTTCCGATACTGATACAGCCCTTCGGACATGCATCCTGGCAAGGATTGCATGGAATATTCTGTGTACACTCAATGACCGGGTGAATCCCCTTGCCATGCGTTACCCCCGGATACCGCTCGATTTCATCCTCAGCCACATACCCTTTTTCAAGCAGGCTCATCGAAACATCGATTCCTTCCTCCGTCTTCGTAACAAGTTTGCCACGATTTTCCGGCGCAAACATACCCTTTCGCAGGCTTTCCAAAGCACCGTTCAACTCTTCAATTCGAGCCTGCATATCTGCTTCATCCAGATACCCTAAGTAATTCGAAATCACGGCTCCCGATATTCTGCCCTCGATCATGGCAGAGCTTGCCTCCTCAATGCCTGCCACATCTCCTGCCGCATAGATGCCGGCAACCGAAGTGGCTCCGGTCTCATCACAATCCGGAATATATCCGCCCGGCGTATCCTTCATGTTACAACCGGCCTGTTTTAACAGCTGCGACATCGGCGAAAGCCCGACTGCCACACAAATTGTGTCCACGTCAAACTCCTTTTCCGTTCCCGGAATAAACTGAAAATGACTATCCACCTGTGCAATCTTTACACCGGTAACCTTTTCATCCCCTTTTGCTTCCACAATTGTATGGGAAAGATAAAACGGCACTCCACATCTTGCCACCTTTGCCGCATGCACACCGTATCCGCCAATCCTCGGTGCCGCATCGACAACCGCAACGACCTCGCAGCCTGCCTGCATGAGCTGATAGCTGACAACCAGACCTACATTGCCTGAGCCAAGCATCAAAATTCGGTTACCCGGCTTGATATGATGCAGATTCATCATCGTCTGTGCCGCACCGGCTCCGATGACGCCCGGGAGCGTCCATCCTTTAAATGTGACCATATTCTCACTGGCACCGGTTGCCACCAGAATACTGTCACCCTTATAATGTTCAACCTGGTCGTTGATTTTTACCGTGACCTCTTTTTCCTCATACAGACCGATAACCACGGCGTTTAATACAACTTCCACGCCAAGCTTATCTGCCTCCTCCAGCAATTCATCTCCGATTCGGAAGCCTCTTACCTTTGCCTTATGTTCCTTTGACCCGAAAAATTTATGTATCTGCTTAAACAACTGTCCGCCCGGCTTCGCATTTTCGTCAAACACAATTGGCTTTAAACCATTTTTTGCCGCCTCAATGGCCGCGGATAAGCCAGCCGGTCCCGCACCAATTACAATCATGTCATATCTCTTTACCATGGCTACGCCTCCTTTTCATCCGATGTTCCATACTGTGTCTGCACGACCATGCCTTCCTCCAAAGGTGTGATACAGGTACGTATATTCGGTTTTCCATTTACAATCATGACGCAGTCTGTACACCGGCCAATGGCACAGAATACACCGCGGGGTTCATGTCGCTTCTGCGTGTACCTGTGTACCATTACACCTGCCACCCGCAGAGCCGCGGCGATTGGTTCTCCCTCGATTCCCTGCAATATCTGCCCGTCATATGTAAAATTAACCACTCTTCCTTCCGGAGTCTCACCCAGGATTGGGTGTTCTTTGATTCTATCCATCGCCTTAACCTCCTTGTATGATATGTATTGTATAGACATCTCAACTGCAATCATCTGTTGAACCTATGCTAATTTCTAGTATCATACCAATGTCAATACCTAAGAATCTCATTGTTTTGCTTGTATTTCCTTTGCCATTTCCATGTTTTGGCATTTTTTCTCTAGTACAATACCAAGGTTTTTATTATTTTCTCAAGAAAACCTATATGCACGGCTACTCCTGTTATGCTATAATTCATCATATTGATAAGAACATGCTGTTGTAGATATAAAATGGAGACACATAGGAGACCAATATGAAAGAGAAAAACACATTTCTGATCGGAGAGCTTTCCAAGCTTTTTGGTGTCGGTGTCGATTCCATCCGATATTATGAAGAGGTTGGAATTTTACAGCCAAAAAGAGATCCAAATAATAACTACCGGCTTTACACGGTGGAGGACGTACGTAAAATTGTTTTAATCCGAGAACTGTTAAATTTGAATTTCTCCACGGAGCAAATCAAAGAATTTACGATGAACCGCAGCGTTGATAAAACGATTCAGCTGCTTGAAAAAGAGCTTCAGATTGTAAATGAACAGATTCTTAGTCTGTACGAAACCAAGACAAATCTGCAGAATCGTCTTGATACGATGCGCAATCTGCTGAACAATTATGAAGAAGAAGTCATTCAGGTGCTGGATCTGGAGGAACGCGCCTGTATCATGGTTACGGACGACAATCTTCCGGATATCTATGTAGACTATTATGTCATCAAATATATGCATCGCCACAGAAACCACATCGAAACAATTGGTGCCTGCGACTGCTATACCTTAGACCTCCCGGGAAGCAACCCGGAGTCCTTATACTACCGAACT
The DNA here is from genome assembly GCA_051879935.1 of Wujia sp. Taxonomy (GTDB): domain Bacteria; phylum Bacillota; class Clostridia; order Lachnospirales; family Lachnospiraceae; genus Coprococcus_C. The sequence goes on along the minus strand of JBJEMZ010000207.1, from coordinate 14,924 downwards.
AAAAATGTATTTTTCTATGCGCCTTATCTACCGGAACACGAATGTAACTATAAACTTCCGGCGGGCAAATATCTCTCCATTACATACCGGGGACCGCTTCGCAAAACAAAGGAGCTGCTACCGAAACTACTGGAATATGCCGAGCAGGAGCATTATACTATTTTGCGAGAGCCAATCGAGTTTTGTCATATTGACGATTACGAAACAAACAACGAAGAAGAATATCTGATTGAAATCCAGCTTCCTGTGGAAAAAGGATAGATGGTACAGAGGGGGAATGAACAGATGGATTTTTTACAGATCATGAACAGTGCCGAATACGATTTTCTGCGAAACAACGAACGATTGGGAAAGCGCATTGTGCTGCTTGGCCTTGGCGGCAGTCATGCCTACGGCACCTGCAATGAAAACAGTGACATTGATTTTCGGGGGATTACACTCAATACACCATCAGATCTGCTCGGGCTGACCGAATTTGAGCAGTTTGAAGACAGGAAAACTGACACCGTCATCTACTCCTTCAATAAGATTGTAAAGCTTTTGTTGGAGTGCAATCCGAACACCTGTGAGATACTTGGACTTGACGATGACCAGTATCTGATCAAAACGGACATCGGACAGGAAATATTGGACAACAAGAGCCTGTTTATTACCAAACGGGCTGCAAAATCCTTCGGCGGATATGCCGGTGCGCAGCTTCGCAGACTGCAAAACGCAATTGCACGAGACGCGATGCCACAGCCTGAACGGGAACAGCATATTTTGAACTCTGTCTGGAATGCACTGGATGATTTCAACCGAAGATTCGGCCATATGGACAGCGGAAGCATCCGGTTATATATCGACCATGCAATGACGGAGGGATTTGAAACCGAAATTTTCGTGGATGCGAATTATACGCATCTTCCGCTCCGGGACTATGAGAAGATGTTTACTACTATGAATAATGTCATCCGGGATTACGACAAAATCGGCAAACGTAACAAGAAGAAAGATGATAACCATCTGAACAAGCATGCCATGCATCTGATCCGCCTGTTTTTGATGGCAATTGACATATTGGATAAAGGTGTGATAAAGACGCACCGCAGGGAAGACCTTGTGCTTTTGCTGAAAATACGAAACGGCGGTTTCCAAAATGACGACCACACATTTACTTCGGAATTCTATGACCTGCTGGCGTATTATGAGCAGGAATTAGAGCGTGCCACAAGAGAAAGCCAGCTCCCTGACAATCCGGATATGGAGAAGGTGGAAGCATTTGTGGAGCATGTGAACCGAAAGGCAATTGAGGGGGAATATTGATGAATATGATTTCGAAGATAAAAGATACGCTTTCGGAGATTGAAAAGCAGGAAAATGTCACAATCCTGCTTGCAATTGAATCCGGCAGTCGTGCCTGGGGATTCGCGTCCCCGGACAGTGATTATGATGTGCGGTTTATCTATGTCAGACCGATGGAGGATTATCTCCGTCTGAATGAGCCACGTGATATCATCGAATGGCAATTGGATGATGTACTGGATATTAATGGCTGGGATTTAAAGAAAGCCCTTATCCAGTTTCGAAGAGGCAATGCTACATTGTTCGAATGGAGTAACTCTCCTGTCATCTACAAGCGCACCGATGCCTGGGACAAAATATATGACGTTGCAAAATCCTATTTCTCTGCAAAAACAAGTATATACCACTATTATGCAACTGCAAAAAATACATACGAAGGCTATCTGCAGGACAATCTTGTCCGGTACAAAAAGTATTTTTATGCATTGCGGCCGCTTCTTGCCTGCAAATATATCGAAGAATACAATTGTCCGCCGCCTGTACTATTTGATGAGCTTTTAAAGCTCTCCCTTCCAAAGGAATTAAAAGACGGCATAGATAACTTGCTTGAAATCAAAAAGGTAACAGAGGAGAAGGATTTGAATCCGCAAATTCCGGTCATTCAGGAATTCATCAAAAATGAGCTTGTAATGCAAAAGCAAATTGCAGACACAAGAAAGGATGACCACAAGAAAGACTGGTCAGACTTAAATCACGTATTTTATGAAACTTTGATGTCTGTCTCTACAACTGCCTGAGAATCTGCTCCCTGTGATTGATAAACAGCTCTGTAACCTGATAGCTGTCCGTCTCCTCGTATGTGCAGGGATGAATCTGTCCGTCATCGAACGTCAAAATCTCTGCATCCGGCATGCCAAGCAGAATCGGCGAGTGTGTGACAATGATAAACTGCGATTCTTCCTTTACACATCTTGCAATCTCCATCAGAAGTACAAGCTGCCGTTGTGGCGACAATGCTGCCTCCGGCTCGTCTAACAGATAGATACCATTTGGTCTAAGCTGGGTCTGCGCTAACTCCAGGAAGCTCTCTCCATGGGATTTCTCATGAAAGCGCATGGACGGATGCGCAGGGTCTGCATACTCCATCTCTTTTGTGGCAACATTATAAAAGCTTTCTGCCCGCAGGAAATAGCCCCATCCGACAGTCCTGGTTCCTCTTGCAACCCTTATGGCATCGCACAATTCCGAATGTGAATCATAGGTTGAAAAGCGATAGTTTTTAGAGCCGCCCTCCGCATTAAATCCCATTGCGACCGCCAACGCTTCGAGCAGCGTGGATTTCCCGCTGCCATTTTCTCCCACGAAAAAAGTAACCGGCTTATGGAACTCCAGTGACTGTAATCCTTTCAGAGATTCAATATTTCGAAGATAGCTGTCCGGAGGGATTTTGTCCCAGTCTATGTATATGTTTTGGATGAATTGTTCGGTCATACGAAATCCTCCGTGGTGTTTAAAATGTCGCTTATACGTCTGCACTTTGCAATCTGCAAGTTTGCAAAAAAAGAATCAGGATTGGAATTTCCCAAATCCTGATTCCTATTATACACTATTATCTGTCCAAAAAAACGGTCTTGTTTTCCTTACGCACCGAGAGCCACATAACTCTTGTAAAGAAATACCATATACATGATTGAAGCAATCAACGATGCAATCGTACACACGATCGCTGTAAGACCTGCGATTACAGTCAGCGCCGGAACAAATGCCAGGAATGAAACAACAATCACGACTATACAGCATACCAGGTTGATGTTCCATACATTCGTACCGATACTTGCAATATCGGAAGCCCCGATCTGGTTCATAACGCCTGCAACAGAATTGCACACATAATACACAACCATCAAGGAAAGCACACTTTTGGCAATGGAAAGAATTACTGCAAAAGCTCCGATTTTTGTAAAGCTGGAAAGCAAGGATACCACCATGTTTACAATTGTTATCATAAACGCTGTCTTACATCCATCGATATCCTGCCCTGCCTTGTACAATCCGATCAAACTGATTACGGCAAATACAATAGCCGCAATTGCAGCAAAAATATTGATAACCGGAATAATCATCAATACCGCACAAATAACCGCACCGATTTGTGCAATAAACATTTTCTTAAGGCCTTCGCCCGCATTTGGATAATAACCCATTTTTATTCTCCTTCGTCATTTTATAGTTATGAGGAAACTCTCATACACTTGAATTATACTCTATACATTTTTTCACTGCAAGTAAAATAAAAGTAAAATAACAGCGAATAAAAATAGTTATGCGGCTGCTTCTTTCGAAGGCTTCTCCATCAGCTTCTTCACACCTGCAAAAGCAACGATGACACCAAGGATTAAAAGCAGTATTGCAAAGATGAGCTGCAATGTATTACCCAGATTTAATCCTGTTGTTATAAATGCCTTTGACAGCTTGTAGATTGTCATACCAAGTGCTGTAAATGTAACTGCCATCATGAAGAACATCGGAACCCAGAGCATCACACCCTGACGTTTTGTCTTCTTCAGGAATACCGCGCAGGCAACAAGTGCAAGAACGGACAACAGCTGGTTGGCAGAACCAAACAGCGGCCAGATCTCTGCATATCCGACCTTTGCGAGCAAGTATGCAAGAACCAATGTAATGATAGTTGCAAAGTATTTGTTTGTAAGCACCTTCAGAACCGGATTCATATTTTTCTCATCTGTATCGCTGTCCATGAAGAATTCCTGGAAGGAAAGTCTCGCAACACGGGCAACGGAATCCAACGAAGTGAGCGCAAATGCGGATACTGCAAGGTTAATCAATGTAAATACAAGTGAATATGGCAGACCAATCGCTGTCAGGAAGTTTGCAATCGCACCCGCAAAAATCTGCGGCTGTGTTGTAAGTCCCTGTGCAGCAGCTTCGCCGTCTGCAAAGGATGCAACTGCAATCAGCGCGATGACTGCAAGCATACTCTCCATCAACATTGCTCCAAAAGAAACCGGCAACATATTCTTCTCGTTCTTAATCTGCTTGGATGCAGTTCCGGATGATACAAGCGAATGGAAACCGGATACCGCACCACAGGCGATTGTTACAAACAAAATCGGGAACAGATACTGTCCATTTACATTAAATCCGTTAAAGGCTGCAAGGTTACATGCAGGATTTGAAACAAATACACCGATGATTGCAGCAAGAATCATAAATATAAGCAGGTAACTGTTCAGGTAATCACGCGGCTGAAGCAATGCCCAAACCGGTACGACGCAGGCAACCACGATATATGCAAAAATCAGAAGATGCCATGTCTCTCTTGTCAGATAAATCGGGCAGTTCAATCCGATTGCAACACCGGCAACAAGCAATACAATTGCGATTGCCGTGTTTACCCATTTGTTGAGCTTGCAGTATTTCAAGATACAGCCGAGTGCAACTGCCTCTACGATAAACAATACCGAAGTCATGGCAACGGAACCATTTGCAAGAGACTTTGCCGTTTCGCCGGTTGCAGCATCTGTCACAAACCCGTTAAAGGTTCCGGCAACAACATCTGCAAAGGCTGCGATAACGAGAATACAGAACAGCCAGCAAAATGCCAGAAACAGCTTCTTACCGAGCTTTCCGATATATTCTTCAATGATGTATCCAATCGTACGTCCCTTGTTCTTTACCGATGCATACATGGACGCAAAATCCTGAACTGCGCCAAAGAATACACCACCAATCAAAATCCAGAGCAGCACCGGAACCCATCCGAAGATTGCGGCCTGTATCGGACCGTTAATCGGACCTGCACCTGCAATGGATGCAAACTGATGTCCGAATACGACATTCGTATCCGCCGGCACATAATCCACGCCGTCCTCCAGCTCATAAGCCGGGGTCCTGGCATTCGGATCAATGCCCCACTTCCTTACCAGGTAGCGACCGTAAAGCAGATATGCGCCACCTAAAACTACGATGGCAATTACCATCATCAAAATTCCACTCATGTTCTTTTCCCTCTTCCCTTTTGTATTTTTTTGCACAATGAATGGTGTGGTGTCATTCACTATGCATTTTTTACCACATTTCGTTTTACCACTTTGTAAATATAATTTCTAGATGAAATATGACGATATTTATCATTAATTTTATATATAATTGGCTGTTTTAAACAAACAAAGAAAACTCTTAATGCAAATAACATTAAATAATTTATCTAGCCTTGCCATTTTTCAAAAAACTGTTATAATCATTGTAATTTATTAATCATCACAAGAATAAAAAGGGGGAGATTCTATTTGAAAAAAACAAATGACAACGGTTTCTCATTGGTGGAACTTATTATTGTAATTGCAATTATTGCAATTTTGGCCGGGGCAATGGCTCCCGCATTAATCCGATACATGGATAACTCAAAAAAATCTAACGATTTATCTTCTGCAAAAGCAATCAAAACAGCAGTTGAAACATCTATGGCAAACGAGGATTTCTCTGCATTACTTACGACCGGAACAACTACCTCCATCACAGATCTTGATGGTAATACATTCGAGGCGGTGGCCACCATCGTTGTCACTCCATCTACTCCTATTAACGATACCGGAGCCGGTATAACAATCACACCTGCAGCTGACTACACGGTTGACTCCGATACTTTAAACGCAGCGCAGACTGAAATCGGAAGAACACTCAATGACAAAACACCAAAAATTGAGTTCAAAAAAGCAGCAGATGGCACACATACACCGACCCACTTTTATGTCTATGTCTCTTCCGGGGGTTCTGTTGTCGTCGGTCTTGGTTCCACATCTGCATTCTATCAATTGTGCCCTACACTTAGTAAATATTACAAATAACGTGTTTAAAATATTAAAAATGGCAGGATTACCTGCCATTTTTGGTTGTTGTCTTATTTTAACAATTCACGAACAGCATCCCCATCAAAGGTAACCGACTGCAGATGCCCGACCTCTATCTGATACAGTGCGTGTGCCACAATATGCTCCGCCGCCTGCTCGATATCACGAATTCCTGTTGTTCCTTCACACTGCCGGATTACCTCATCCATTCCATCCGGTAAAACCACACATTCTTCCGCATTCAGTCCAATCCGTTTTAAAACCTTTGGAAGTACATAGTCTGAGAATATAATCTTCTTCTCCTCCGGCGTGTAATCCGGGATATCAATCACAGCAAACCGGGACATAATCGGTTTGCTGATATTCTCCTTGTCATTTGCCGTCGCAATCGGGTATACACCGTTTGTCGGAATCATACATTCCATATAGTTATCCGTAAATCCAAGATTGTCTAAAAGTGTCAGAAGCACATCGGCAGGATTGCCGTTATTCTTTCCGGAATTCGCTTTGTCAAGCTCGTTAATAATAAATACGAGATTTGACTCACCCGCCTGAGAGAATGCCTCCATAATAATTCCCGGTTTTGCATTGGAATACACACGGGAACTTCCGGTGAGCTGCTCCGGATCATTGATTGAACTCATATCAAGTGTTGTCCACGGAAGCTTAAGGATTTTTGCTACCGCATAAGCAATCTGAGACTTTCCGGTTCCCGCCGGTCCGCACAGCAAAAGCCCATATGCCGGAAGTGTATGTGTCCGGTTTATCTGGATGATTGTCTCCATGATACGCTGTTTTACACGCTCCATCCCGTAGAGCTCTTCATCCAGAATTCTTCTTGCCTCGACCGGATCGATTGCCTCAAAATAATCACTCTTCCACCTGATATTCATCGCCAGAGACAGCGCTCTCTGTGCATGGCGCCGTTCCTCCGGAGATACCTCTGTCGACTTTGCCACAGCAAGATTACGCCTTGCCCACAGCCTTATATTGTCCGGAAGCGTCTTACCGGCACACTGCATAAAATCGACAATGCTCTGAAGACTCGTAAGCTTCATGTCATCCCCTTCCGGTTCATCCTCGTCCTCGTCAATCTCCACTTCTTCCGGCGCATCACTTGCAAGCAAGCGCTCAATCATATACTGCAGGAATCCGTCATTTGCCGATAGCTTAGAGCCACCGCCAAATGCCGTCTCACAGATTTTGTAAACCGCATATCCCTCCGACTGATTTTTCCCGGATAAACGCACATTAATATGGTTTTCACCAAGCCATTGCAACAGACTCACAAACCGTGCATCCAGCTTCAGGATATCCGCTGTCTGCACACCATTTTCCGTCTCGAATTCAAAGGTTGTCCGTTTAATCGGATTTGTAAATTTACCAATTGAGTGATGCTTCCACTGCTCTCTACTGTTATCAAGTACAAGAATCGGTTTGTCCTGTGTGGCTTCATGCTCGGATGAGCGAAACACCTCATAGGTACAAATCGACAGGTTTTTGTTATCTGTTTCTTTGCTAAAATCAAATACCGGCATATCTTTCCCCTTTTTCTTTAAGATATTGTGAAACGCATATTTTCATTGCGTCTCGCAATTATGTATATGGAAATCATACCATCCCCGTGCTTTGCTTTCAACCTTGTTTTTCGGATTATATCGTATGCACATCCAGATCATCACACAGATAAACAGCAACGCGCGAACCACGTACATGCAAAGAAGCTTCCACTCGGTTGCAACCGCGAGCATCTCCCAATACGGATAAGATACCGTGTCTGTATGCATAAGTGACTTTTTCAGGCTCTTATATTTTTTGAGTAATCGAAAGACACCAAATCGCTCTGTGTTATCGATTACAACCATTTCCTCACTCACATGATCTTTCACAAGGTTTCTTGCAAAATTCTTTACCGCATTCGGAAGTACCACTTCATAACAATGAACCGGAGTGTCCGGATACAGCTTTTGGAATGCAGCATCATCCATATACAGATAACAGCGTCCGCCTTTTGCATAAGAAAGGTCTTTGTCCTCGCCCGCATCATAGACACCGGCAACCGTAAAGGACTGATCCCGGATTTGAATCTGTTTGCCGGCTATATCATAAGCTCCAAACAGATGCCACGCAAGCTCCTTGTCAAGAAGGACACGGTCATGCATCACATCATCCTTCGAGAAATAGCATCCGTTTACTAACGTAAGTGGATGGAACAGGAAAAAATCTCCCCCCGCGCCTACAATTTCAACATTACCAAGCGACTTCACACTCACATGGTCGCTTCTGCTTACTGTATCTATTTCAAACAAAGCGTAAGCATCTGCCCACAGCCTGCCACTCGTGGATTCCTCTGTATAAGACGCCGCATTCAGACCCATTGCAATCTGATTTCTCAGATTCGAGATTTCCTCTCTGGACATCGCATTCGAAAAAGCAGTAATTTGATGATACGGAATACTGTCATCCCCCCATCTGTCTGCAATCAATTGTTCATATGCCTTATTTTTCAAATTTCCGATTGCAAACGACAGAAAAACAATACAAATTACAGCTACTACGGGGAACAGCCATCTGATTTTCTCTCTGATTATCTTTCTAATCATATGCTATCCTCCATCAATTACTGATTCGTTAGTCGCACCTTCATACCCGGTTCAAGCGGTGCTGATGCGTTGGTGACCACATATTCATTTCCGACAAATGCACCACTTACCGCACTGTTCGTATCATCTGTTGCAAGTACCTCGATATCCATACGGGATACCACATAGCGATTGCCAAGCGGCGAGTTTTTGGTCGTAACAGCCAGCACAAAATGGCCCTTATTATCCTCGTGAATCGAACTGTTCGGTACGACCACTTCATACGGCGCACTCTTTTCTCCAACGGAAAGTTCCAGTGTCTGTCCCACTACAACGTCCTCTCCTGTAATGTTGAACACCAAAACCTTATTCTTATTCGGATTATCCAGATCCGGTTTTATCGCTGTAAGCTCAGCCGAAAGATCTGTGCCCCAGACATTTAATATCTCAGCCTTTTGTCCTTTCCTTACCAGCTTACTCTGTTCCTCTGTCACGGTAAATTGCAAACTGTATCCGTTTCCTGTCACGGCAATCGATGCAAGTGCCATATCCGGTGTCACCGTGTCACCTGCTATGCAATTGACGGAACGAACCACACCTGCGTTCTTCGCCTTGATTTCAATCGGTTTTCCGGCTCCGTCTTCCATTTCTTTTACAAGTTCCCGCTGGTTATCCACCTTCTTTTTCATCGCCTCAAGCTCAAGGGCAGCCTGTCCCTGTGTCACCTGATCATTCGCCTGTTTTTCCGCAAGCGAAAGTCTCAGTGTCTCAAGTGCCTTACTCTTTTCTCTGACAAGCGCATCCGCATCCGCTTTTGTCATCGTACTCTCAAGCTGCGCTGTGATTCCCGCCAGATTTTTCTTTGCCTCTTCAAGTTCCTGATTTTTAGCTGTAAGCGCTTCTTCAATTGCCGTTATGGTCTCCTCCGTCGCAGCGTTCTTATCTGCCTCAAGCTGTTCAATTTCTGTTGTTAACGTATCCACATATGCTTGCGCACTCACCTGCTGGGCCACAAGGGAATCTCGCCCTGCTGCCTTCGATTGCTCAATAAGCGCAGCATCAAGTTCCTCTTTTGCAGCGTTAATCTCAAGATTGTCAATCGCATAATTCGGGCTCACGTTAAGCAGAGCCTTATTATACTCAAGCTCCAATGCATCAAGTGTCTCCTTTGCCTCTTTCAGAGTTTCCTCGTCCGCATCCCCCGAAGAAGCAAGTTCAAAAAGCACCTGATCTGCTTCCACCGTATCTCCAACCTTCACCTTCACACTATTTACAATATGGTTCTTATCAACCTTCACCTCATAATCCTCTGCGGTTTCCACAGTTCCGCTGCCCCGAACCTTGGATGTAACGGAACCGCTATATACATAAGCGGCAGACACCTCCGGCAGAGAATAATTCATGATGGTATTGGAGAAAAATGTCAACACAAGCATCACAGACAGAAAGGCAATCAGGCAATTCTTCACGATATCACTACGAGTTCTTTTGTTTTTCTTATCTTCCATATCCTATCCTTTCACACCTCCGGAATAAGAGATTCCTTCAATCAGGTAATCCTCTCCGTATAGGTAAATCAAAATCGTCGGAATCATATAAATGACTGCTACAGCAAACGCCAACCCAACTTCACCCTGGTTAATCTTTGATAAAAACACAGAAAGCGGATACTGTTCACTGTCACTCAGCAAAATAAGCGGCTGTTCTACCATATTCCAATAGTCAATGAATACCAGAATCGCTGTACTTGCAATCGCACTCTTACAAAGCGGGACACACACACGCGTAAAAATCTGCCATTCATTTGCACCGTCAAGCTTCGCCGCCTCAATCACATCCACCGGAATTCTTCTCATGTATTTTGTAAGCAAAAACACACTGAATGTTGAAAAAATGCCCGGAAGAATTATCGCAAACTTCGTGTCAATCAAGCCTGTCCATTTCGCAACCAGAAAATTCGGCACCAGACTCACCTGATACGGCATTAACATCAATAGGACATACAGGAAGAAGACAAGTTCCTTCTTCCAGCCTCGAAATCTTGTAAAACTATATGCCGCCGCCAGTGCAATCACAATCTGAAACACGGTAATCGGCACCACATAAATGACTGAATTCCAAAATTTAATCAGGTAATCCGGGCTTTGTAGCAGCACCGTGTAATACTGTTTCCCCGATACCATGTCCGGGATGAATTTAAGATTCACCGTCTCGCTGACATATTTCGTCTTTGGAGCCTGCTTCGTGCCCCATCCGGCATTGTCCTCCTCTTGCATTCCGTCGAATATAACACCGTAATTCGCCTTGATTTCCGACTCCTGCATCAAAGAATTGCTGATTGTCAGAATAATCGGCATTAAAAACGAACTCGCGCAGAAAAATACAATCAAAAAGAGGACAAGCTTTTTCAGTTTCTTTTTCATCTATCCTTCCACATCCTTTCCGATTTTTTCATCGAGCAGGAACAATCCGCCGATAATCACCGTCATCACCAGCAGCATCAAAACCGCCGCGGCGGACAGCTTCTGATAATCCATTGACTTGAACATGTTATTCATAAAATGCTGCAGCATGTAAAGTGTGTCATATGGATAATCACCTGTCAGCAAATACACTTCGCGAAAAACCTTAAAGGAGTTAATGAGCGACATAATTGCCACAAACAGAATCGTCGGTGACAGATATCGAAGCTTGATATACCAGAAAGTCTGCCAGCCATTTGCTCCATCTAAGCTCGCCGCCTCTATATGGTCCTTCGGAATACCGGAAAGTGCCGCAAGAAATAAAATCATGTTATATCCAAGGTTCTTCCATATAAATAATATCAATATAACAACCTGCGCATGGGACGACTTGAACCAGTCAATCTTGTCCCCTCCGAATTTCTGGATAAACTCATTGATGACCCCGTTAAAGCCAAAAAACACCTGCCATACCAGCACAACCGATGCGGTCGGTACCATGAGTGGTGTCAAAAAACAGGTGCGAAATACACTTTTCCCCGGAATGTTCTGTTCCAGTATTACAGCAAAAATCAGTGCCAGCAGTACCGCTAAGGGTACTGCCAGCAAACTGAAATGTATTGTATTTCCTGCCGCCTGCAAAAAGGCCTGATTGTGTAACAACGCTTTAAAATTATCCAGGAACACAAATTCCGGGTTGAACGGACTGTCAATTACAGAGTAGTAAAATACCACGCCAAACGGAATGACAAAAAATATTGCAACGCCTGCCAGGGACGGAAACAGAAAGCATAAATCGGACAGCCTTTTACGCATTTTTTTCTTTTTTACTTTCACGCATTTCTCTTTCATACTTTTTTCCTTGTTCCTGATTCTTTATGGTTCTATCCTATTATAAGCTGCGTTACTACTTATTTTCATTGATATAGGTAGTTGCACGATTCTGAATAATTTCCGCAACCTCGGAAGCGCTCTTTTGTCCTGCGAAGAACGCCGCTGCCTCCTCATCGATAATATCGAGAATTTCCTGATTGTAACTATACTCCCGATCCACCCGGTCAATAAGATCACGATACATCTCTACCTGCTTATCTGTAAGCGGTACGATTTGCACTTCATAATCATCGAAGCCGTAACCACTATCAAGCGGTGCTATTTCCTGTCCGAAATCGTCAGTATATGTTTCAGTTGTGGAATTTCGCTTAATCATATCTTCCAAGCAATCCTTACGTAATGGTGTTCCCATATACGTAAGATTCTTTGAGTAGTATTCTCTTGTCAGCAATGTGCGAAGGAAATCCCACGCTGCATCCTTGTTCGCGGATTTCGAAGAAATCGCATAACTCTCCCAGAACGCTGCTGATATACCGGCATTTCCGTTTGTCGGATACCCCATAAAGGTCACATCTCCCTCGTAGAGCTTGTCGTACATCTCCACTTCTTCCATGGTGATTCCGTAGGTTTCCGCCACAATTATTTTGTTGTTTCGAACCATTGTCGGCATACTCTCCATCGTTTCATAATCCATTTCCTCCTCATTTGGATATGTCTTTGCATACTCGAGCAGTGCAATAAATTCATCGGAGTCAAAGCTGCAGGTTCCCGCCTCCCAGTTCACAAAATAATCGCTGTTGTAACCACATGCCGTGTACAAAACATTTTTGTTTGAGGAATGCATAAGCCCTCTCACGGAATCTCCGGCTGCCTCATCCATCTCGATTAAGTCCGTCAGACTCAGCTGTTCTTTTCCGTTCAAAGTGCTCGTTCTTGCCGCAACCGCATTTATAGCAAAATAGTTTGAAATGCGATAAAGTTTTCCGTTTGTTTCAAGTAACGAAAGCGGCTTTTCCAAGAAATCTGATTTATTCAATTCCGGATCTTTCTCCAGATACGGATACAAATCCTCAAGCAATCCTTTCGATGCATACAAATCTGCATAAGAACTGTCTAATATCATAATATCCGGCATATCTCCGGCAAGTATATCAGACTTGAACTTCTTATCAGGCTCTTCTTCCTGTGTATAATCTTTTAATACAATCTGATATTGATCCTGACTCTTATTGTACTTTATTACCTGACGGTTAATTTCCTCGCTGATATACATACCGCCAAGTGTAATCACAGTCTTCTCAACCACATCCTCCGGATTTACCTTCTGCAATTTGCACAGACTTGTTGCACTGTCCATTTCGGAATAATCGTAATAAAGGATCAGAAATTCTCCGTTTCCGATATCACATTTTCGATATACACTCTCTGACGACAACCCGCTGCTGACCCAGTTGATGATTTTGGTCATAGAGCCATCTTCCTTCACGCCAAACAAATCTTTTCCGTCGTTATAATAACAGATATACTCCGGATTCTTGCTTGCAAACAACGAATCGGAGCCAAAGCTTTGTGCATTGATTTTTATCGGTTCTCCGACTGCATTTCCCTGTGTGTCAAGTCTTGTGATAACCTGTCCTCCTTCCCCGGATTTTGCAACCAGAACCTGCCCTTCCGGAGAAAGACATGCAGCCATAATCCAGCCTTTTCCCTTGGCCGAATTCAGCTTCTTACCGGTTTTATCCAGGACAATCACCGTTTCATCACAGACCAGATAGATATTTTCTTCCTTGTCTATGATGAGACTGCATATATACTCTTCTGTGTCAATCGCATCATCTAAATTAATCGTCTCCGTGATGTTACCATCCGCATCCATCACCCGAAGTTCATAAGATTCTTTATCATCCTTATACTGACTATACAGCAGATACAATCTGTCATCGGTGCCCGCATACATCTGAGACATGTACCAAGTGTTCTCATCCTCCGACGATTGCACCTCCTCTGTCAGCATTTTTACATCGCTTCCATCCAGACCGGCACGATATATACGAACGGTGGATTCATATATTCCCATATCTTCTTCAGAATCTGTGCCGGTTGCCGCCTCTGTATCAGACGCTGTCGTATCGGAAGTCGTCAGTTCCTTCCAGTCATAAGTAGAAAGATAAATAGAATTTTCACCTACACATAAATTCTGAATATCCCCTTCCGGTTCTGTTCCAAGCGTAAACTCTGTAGATTGATATACACTGTTTTTATCCAGCGTAACGGTCGCTGTCTCTTTTTCTTTCCCTGATTTACATCCGGTTAACAACATGCAACAGGCAAGTGTTGCCGCAAGCACGGATTTCATCTTTTTCCTCATCTTCCATTCCTCCTAAGATTTATTTTTCAATATGCTCAGCATTATACTGAAAAGATGTATACTTTTTGTATACTGAATGCATCCTTTTTGCATCATGCTTTTACAAAAAATTTGCATCTTCTGACTTCATTATAGGGAAAATATTTTTAATAATCTTTTTTTATATTATTAAGATTTCTTTAAGTTTCTGAAATTGCCATTTGGCACATTTTGTCTTATAATCGAAAGAAGTGTAATTATGAAGTGTAATTATTTTCCAAAGGAGATATAGCATGAGCAAACAATACGTGATGGGAAATGGTGCGATTGCCCTTGGAGCATTAGCCGCAGGCATCAATCTGGCTGCCGGTTATCCGGGAACACCATCCTCAGAAATAATCGAGACCATCCACAAATATCCGCACGCAGGTGTGCATCTTGAATGGTCTGTCAACGAAAAAGCCGCAATGGAAGTAGCCGCCGCTGCCTCCTACTCCGGTGCAAGAACCTTAGTAACGATGAAACAGGTCGGTTTAAATGTCGC
>JBJEMZ010000206.1:0-6479 GCA_051879935.1 Wujia sp. | reverse complement strand
TTCGCTGCAAGTAAAAGCAGCGAACCTTTTTTGTAAAATATAGCTTGTTTATGTAAAGCTGTTAAAATGTTCGGAAGAGACCGATTACCTTGCCGAGTATTTCCAGATGGTCTCGTACAATGATAGGATCCATCGTGTCGTTTTCCGGTTGGAGACGATAGTAGCCATCCTCTTTGTAATAGGTTTTTACGGTGGCGGAATCGTCGATTAATGCAACGACAATATCCGAATTCCTTGCTGTATTACTCTGTTCACACATGACAAGGTCACCGTCGAATATACCGGCATTGATCATGCTGTCACCTTTTACCTTCAGCATAAATTTGTCTTTCCCGTTTGCATGCAGATATTCTGGTGGTACCGGGAAATACCCTTCAATATTTTGTGTTGCAAGAATCGGTTCCCCGCAGGTGACGGTGCCGACAATCGGAATATTGACAATCTCACGGCGGGAGAGATTAAACTCGTCATCTAAGATCTCAATCGCACGCGGTTTGGTCGGATCCTTTCGAATGTATCCTTTCTCCTCTAATGCCTCCAGATGTGCATGGACAGAAGACGTGGATTTCAAGTGAACCGCTTCGCATATTTCACGTACCGCAGGCGGATACCCGCGTTCCAAAATACATGTTTTTAAATAATCCAGAATCTGCTGTTGTTTATCTGATAAGGTTCCGTTTGGCATATGAAAACTCCTTTCGTATTACTTTATCTGCATCTATCATAGCATAGTTCATTTTTAAATGCAAACAAATGTTCTGATATTGGGTAAAATTCATAAAAAATTGTCACAAAACAGAAAAAATAAAAACAATTCGGGAAATATTGGGAAATGCTTTGAATTTTTAAAGGAAATGCAGTATAATATCCTAGACTTTGTATGTCGTTAGAAAAGAAATGCTAAAGGAGAATCGCTTTGAACGAGAAATTATTACATACACCGGAGGGTGTTCGCGATATTTATGATTCGGAATGCAAAAAGAAAAAGAAGGTTCTTTCACAGATTCATCATGTGTTAGAGCTGTACGGTTATCAGGATATCGATACACCGACTTTTGAATATTTTGATATATTTAACATGGACAAAGGCTCGGCAGCCTCAAACGAAATGTACAAATTTTTTGATAGAAATAATAACACGCTTGTGCTTCGGCCGGACATTACCCCGAGTATTGCCAGATGTGTGGCAAAGTACTATCCGGATGAAGAGCTTCCAATCCGGCTTTGCTATCAGGGTAACACCTTTTTAAATACTCATCAGCATCAGGGTAAATTATCCGAGTTCACGCAGATTGGCGGGGAGTTAATCAACGATGACAGTTCGGCTGCGGACGCGGAAATCATTGCGTGTGTGATTGACTGTCTGCGTTCCGCCGGGTTAAAGGAGTTTCAGATTGAAATCGGTGAGGTTGCATTTTTTAAGGGCATCATCGAGGAAGCGGGACTCTCCTATGAGACGGAGACAAAAATCAAGGAATATATTCATGACAAGAATTTCTTTGGACTTTCGGAATATGTAAACAGCCTTGCGATGCCGGATAATCTGAAGGAGGCTTTGAAGAGCTTTGAGAGTCTGTTTGGCGGACTTGATATGCTTCTGCGTGCGGAGAAGCTTGTAAAAAATGAGACATCCCTTTCTGCAATCGACCGTATGCGCAAGGTTTATACGGCTTTGGAAAGCTATGGGTATACAAGCTATGTCAGCTTTGATTTATCGATGATTAACCGGTTCCATTATTATACAGGTATCGTATTCCGCGGTTATACATACGGAACCGGAGATGCGATTGTCAAAGGCGGAAGATACAACAATCTGATGGAGAAATTCGGTAAAAAGGCTTCTTCGGTGGGATTTGCGATTTATGCGGATGATTTGATGAGTGCAATCTCAAGAAATAAAATTCCGGTGGAAATCGATTACTCTAACGTGTTGGTTTTGTATGATCACGAACAGCAGAAGGAAGCAATCACACTTGCCTGCCATCTGCGGGGCATGGATAAAAAGGTAGAGCTCATCCGGATGTCAAAACGACATGATATGCAGGAATACGTGGAATATGGAAAAAATATGCATTTTTCACATCTGTACTACTTTGAAGATGCGGAACAAGTCATGGCGGTTTCACTGGCGGATGATAACCGGAAAACCGTGACGTTAAAAGATTTATATTGATAGTTCGTAGATAAGGCGAGCAGCTATGCGTTATTTGACATTTGCTTTGGCAAAAGGGCGTCTTGCAAAGAAAACACTCGCCCTGTTTGAACAGATGGGAATCACCTGCGAGGAGGCAAAGGACCCGGATACAAGAAAACTGATTTTTACAAATGAGGAGCATAAGATCCGGTTTTTCCTGGCAAAGGCGTCGGATGTCCCAACCTACGTGGAGTACGGCGCGGCGGATATCGGTGTTGTCGGGAAGGACACGATTATGGAGGAAGGCCGTAATCTTTATGAGGTTATGGACCTAGGCTTTGGAAAATGCCGGATGTGTGTGTGCGGACCGGCATCTGCAAGAGAGTTATTATCAAAAAATGAGATTATCCGGGTGGCAAGTAAATATCCAAACATCGCCAAAAACTATTTCCGGGATAAGAAAAATCAGACGGTGGAGATTATTAAACTGAATGGCTCCGTGGAGCTTGCTCCGCTTGTGGATCTTTCAGAGGTGATTGTCGATATCGTGGAGACCGGTTCCACATTGAAGGAAAACGGATTAGAGGTACTCGAAGAGATTTGTCCGCTCTCGGCACGAGTTGTGGTGAATCAGGTAAGTCTCCGGATGGAGCATGAGAGAATCCGTACATTGTTAAACGAGTTGAATACGTTGATACATTAGTATAAATTATATGGACAGGAGGACAAAGGGATGCGTATCGTAAAATTAAATGAGGAGTCCAAACAGGATATCCTGACCAATCTGTTAAAACGCAGTCCTGACAGCTATGGTAGCTATGAGGAAACTGTAAAAGCGATTGTCGAGGATGTTCATGTAAGAAGAAATGAAGCATTATTTGCTTATACAGAGAAGTTTGATCATGCGCATATCAATGCGGATAATGTGAAGGTGACGGAAGAAGAGATAGAGGAAGCGTATGCACAGGTAGATGAGAAGCTGCTTTCCATTATCCGAAAAGCAATCGTGAATATCCGTGTTTATCATGAAAAACAGAAGCAGTACAGCTGGTTTGATTCCGAGGAAAACGGAAGTCTGCTCGGTCAGAAGGTGACGCCACTTGCGAAGGTCGGCGTGTATGTGCCGGGTGGTAAGGCTGCGTATCCGTCTTCTGTTTTGATGAATGTCATTCCTGCAAAGGTGGCGGGGGTAAAGCAGATTGTTATGACTACTCCGTGTAATGCGGAAGGAAAGGTATATCCGACGACTCTGGTTGCCGCGAAAGAGGCAGGCGTGGATGTGGTTTATAAGGCTGGCGGTGCACAGGCAATCGCGGCACTGGCATACGGAACCGAATCGATTCCGAAGGTAGATAAAATCGTAGGACCGGGCAATATTTTCGTAGCACTTGCAAAACGATGTGTCTTTGGACATGTAAGTATCGATTCTGTTGCGGGACCGAGTGAAATTCTTGTGCTTGCAGATGAAACAGCAAATCCACGATTTGTGGCTGCTGACATGCTTTCACAGGCAGAGCATGATGAGATGGCATCCGCCATTCTTGTTACGACCTCCGAGGAACTGGCGAAGAAGGTGAGCGACGAGGTGGATGGCTTTGTGAAGGTTCTTTCCAGAAAGGAAATCATCCAGAAGTCACTGGATAATTATGGATATATATTAGTTGCAGACACGATGCAGGATGCAATCGACACGGTCAATGAGATTGCAAGTGAGCACTTAGAAATCGTAACGGCAAATCCGTTTGATACGATGACAAAAATTCAGAATGCGGGTGCGATTTTCCTCGGAAGCTATTCCTCGGAACCGCTTGGCGATTATTTTGCCGGACCGAACCATGTCCTGCCGACAAACGGAACCGCAAAATTCTTCTCACCGCTTTCTGTGGATGACTTTATTAAGAAGTCGAGCATTATCTATTACTCAAAGGAAGCACTGGAAGGTGTGCACAAAGATATTGAGGCATTTGCCACATCGGAACAGTTGACGGCGCATGCAAACTCTATCAAAGTTCGTTTCGAGTAATTTGTATCCGTGCTTCTGCAGATGGAGGTTTTAATAATAAGAAAAGGGGGATGCATATGGCAGACCGAATTGGTAGCGTATCACGAAAAACAAAAGAAACAGATATCGAGCTTTCCTTAAATCTTGACGGAAGCGGAATTGCAAATGTAGACACAGGTATCGGTTTTTTTGATCATATGTTAATCAGCTTTGCAAAGCACGGTTTTTTTGATCTGGATTGCAAGGTAACCGGTGATTTATTTGTAGACAGTCATCATACAATCGAGGATACCGGTATTGTGCTTGGACAGGCGATTGCAAAGGCTGTGGGAGATAAGCAGGGAATAAGACGGTTTGGGTCATTCCTGCTGCCGATGGATGAGGCACTGGTTTTGTCATCTCTCGATTTGTCAGGCCGTCCGTATCTTGTGTATGACCTCGATCTGACGACGGCGCAGGTGGGCTATATGGATACCGAGATGGTAAAGGAGTTTTTCTATGCAGTTTCTTATTCTGCTGCCATGAATCTCCATGTCAAGCAGATTTCCGGTGCCAACAATCATCATATCATCGAGGCGGCGTTCAAAGCGTTTGCAAAGGCACTTGATGAAGCGACACAGTATGACAGCCGGCTTTCCGGACAGGTATTATCCACAAAGGGAAGCCTGTAATGTATATTGTCCCATAAGAACGGACACAGATAAGATAGGAGAAACCCATGGAGAACAGTGCAGAACAAAGCAAGAAGATTGGATATCGAAAATTAACAGGTACGATACCATTTTCCGCTTTTAAATTAAATGAGGCAGGATTGATTCCGGCCATCGTACAGGACGCGAAGACAGGAGAGGTATTGATGCTTGCCTATATGAATGAGGCGTCTTATAATAAGACACTGGAAACAGGACTTATGACCTATTTTAGCCGGAGCAGGCAAAGTCTTTGGTTAAAAGGGGAGACGAGTGGACATTATCAATATGTAGAGAGTCTTTTCTTAGATTGTGACAATGATACGATTCTTGCCAGGGTGACACAAATTGGTGCTGCGTGTCACACCGGAAGCAGAACCTGTTTTTTTAAAAATCTGCTGGAAAAGGACGATAAAGAACAGTAAATGGGAGGTTACAGTATGACACTTGTATGGAGTGAGTTACTCACATATGTTATTAAGTTTTTTGCCATGATCGTATGTGCAGGTCTTGGAATTATGGTAGGAAAGAAAATTCGTAAGAATAAAGATGCAAAAAACCAGGAGGAAATTTGACGTGAAAAAGTATGGCGTAAACGAATTACGAAAGATGTTTTTGGAATTTTTTGAAAGCAAGGGACATTTGAAGCTGAACAGCTTTTCGCTGATTCCGCACAATGACAACAGTTTGCTTTTGATTAACTCCGGTATGGCTCCACTGAAGCCGTATTTTACAGGGCAGGAGATTCCGCCGAGAAGACGTGTGACAACCTGTCAGAAATGTATTCGTACCGGTGATATCGAAAATGTCGGTAAGACAGCAAGACACGGCACATTTTTTGAGATGCTCGGTAACTTCTCGTTTGGAGATTATTTTAAGCACGAGGCGATTCACTGGACCTGGGAATTTCTGACTGAGGTAGTCGGCCTCGATAAAGACCGTCTGTATCCGTCTGTTTACTTGGAGGATGACGAGGCGTTTGATATCTGGAACAAGGAAATCGGAATCGATGCAGACCGTATCTTTAAGTTTGGCAAGGAAGATAATTTCTGGGAGCACGGTGCCGGACCTTGCGGACCTTGTTCAGAGGTTTATTATGACCGTGGAGAAAAATATGGCTGTGGAAAGCCGGGTTGTACGGTAGGCTGTGATTGTGATCGTTATATGGAAGTCTGGAACAATGTATTTACCCAGTTTGACAATGACGGACACAACAACTATACAGAGCTGGATCAGAAAAATATCGATACCGGAATGGGACTCGAGCGTCTTGCAGTTGTGGTTCAGGATGTGGATTCCATCTTTGATGTGGACACCATCAAAGCACTTCGCGATAAGATCTGTGAGATGGCAGGTGTTACATACAAGGAGGACGAAAATAAAGACGTATCCATCCGTGTAATCACTGACCATATTCGTTCCGTAACATTTATGACATCCGATGGTATTTTACCGTCCAACGAGGGACGTGGCTATGTACTTCGCCGTCTCCTTCGCCGTGCGGCAAGACACGGACGTCTGCTCGGTATCAAGGGAGAATTCCTTGCAGAGCTTTCCAAGACGGTGATTGAGGTATCCAAGGATGCTTATCCGGAGCTTGCAGAGAAGAAGGAACATATTTTTGCGACATTAAATACGGAGGAAGAGAACTTCA
>JBJEMZ010000205.1:0-6550 GCA_051879935.1 Wujia sp. | reverse complement strand
ATGGATCCGGGGTGACACCGATTACTTGTGCGGTTGTCGGAAGTCTGCTTGGTTTCCTTGTATATAATGTGTATCCGGCGAGAGTGTTTATGGGAGATACCGGTTCGCTTGCGCTTGGAGGCTTCGTTGCATCAACGGCGTATGTGCTTCAGATGCCGCTTATTATTCTGATTGTTGCGTTTATCTATGTGGCAGAGGTGCTGTCGGTTATTATACAGGTTGTAAGCTTCAAGACAACAGGAAAACGAGTGTTCAAGATGGCACCGATTCATCATCATTTTGAGTTGTGCGGATGGCCGGAGACAAAGGTTGTATCAATCTTTTCGATAGTGACAACTGTTCTTTGCCTGATTGGCATTTTGGCGATTTAGTTTAACAGATTGGATTGTGTGACAGAATATACAGAAAAGAGGAATGGATGATGTTTGATAAAAAAGTATTGGTTGCAGGAGCCGGAAAAAGTGGGATTTGTGCTACGGAACAATTGCTCCGAAATGGTGAACACGTCATCTTATTTGACGAAAACCCAAAGAACACACTGACAGAAGCTTCCATTTTGGAAAAATTTGATTTTGATATGGGAGGGCTCCCGGAGAAACCGGAAATCTGTCTTGGGGAGTTGCCGGAAGCAGTCCTTTCAGAAGTGTCCTGCATGGTTATAAGCCCGGGTATTCCGGTTGATGCGGCATTTGCCCTTCGTGTAAAGGCTGCGGGTATTCCGGTCTGGAGTGAGATAGAGCTTGCGTATCAGTATGAGCGCGGTGTGGTGGCCGCAATTACCGGAACAAACGGCAAGACCACAACAACGACGCTGGTCGGAGAGATTTTAAAAGCATATAATGAGAAAACCTTTGTGGTAGGAAATATCGGAATTCCGTATACCAGCTTGTCTGACCAGAGTACAGAGGATTCAGTTACGGTTGCGGAAATCAACAGCTTCCAGTTAGAGACAATCGTTTCTTTCCGTCCGCATGTAAGTGCAATTTTAAATATTACACCGGATCATCTGAACCGGCATTATACATTTGAAAACTATGCAGACTGCAAGCTTGCAGTTACCAAAAATCAGACAAAGGAAGATTATGCGGTATTGAATTACGATGACCCGGAGACGGTAAAGCTTGCAGAACGGATTCCGGCAACGGTTATCTTTTTCAGCCACAACGTATTGCTGGAGACTGGCGTGATTGTGAAGGATGGAGCAGTTGTGATTCGGGAAGGCGGGGAAGAAAAATATGTGATGCCTCTCTCGGAGTTCCGTCTGCTCGGTGAGCATAATGTAGAGAACCTTCTGGCTGCGGTTGCGGTCAGCTACTATATGGGTGTTGACATTGCGACGATTCGGAAAGTGTGCGGAGCGTTTGCAGGTGTTGCGCACAGAATCGAATATGTGCGTACGATTAATGATGTGAAATACTATAATGATTCGAAAGGAACCAATCCTGATGCTGCAATTAAAGCGATTTCTTCCATGACCGGTCCAACTTTCCTGATTGGTGGAGGATATGATAAGAAATCCTCCTATGATGAATGGATTGAGGCCTTTGATGGGAAAGTAAAATGCCTGCTTTTAATCGGGCAGACTGCAGAGGATATCGCAAATTGTGCGAGAAAACATGGATTTGATAAAATCGTGATGATGCCGGATTTGCAATCGGTTGTTGCATATTGTCACGAGCATGCAGAACCGGGGGATTCCGTACTGTTGTCACCGGCATGTGCGAGCTGGGGTATGTTTGACAATTATGAGCAGCGTGGAGATATGTTCAAGGAATATGTCAATGCGCTTTAGGATTTGATAAAAAAACAGGAGTGTTTTGGTATGGTATATGGCAGAAGAAAATTAAAAAAGGGAAAACTGTTTGCGGTAGGCGGTTATCTCGATTATCAGACTATTTTTCTCGTCATTGTGCTGCTTGCATTTGGCGTTATGATGGTCTATAGTGCCAGTTCCTATCGTGCCGCACTCTCAGGTTTGTCCAGTGGATACTTTGCATTGCGACAGAGTATGATCGGACTTGGCGGCGTGGTCGCCATGCTTGTTGTATCCTGCGTGAATTATCAGTTTTACCGGCAGAATATCATGCAGATTCTGATAATGGGACTCATGATTTTATGTGCGGGAATTGCACTTATAATTGGTATTTCATCAAATGGTTCACAGCGTTGGATCAGCATTGGAGGTATACAGATTCAGCCGTCCGAGATGGTAAAGCTTTTTATAGTGCTTTATCTGCCGCATCAGTGTGTAAAGCATCCGAAGCTTCTGACTACATATCCGGGTATGATAAAGCTGACCTGGCCTTGTCTGCTCAGTGCGGGACTCATAGCAAAGGAAAACCTGAGTACCGCAGTAGTCTGTGTTGCAATCATGCTGATTATTATGTTTGTGGCAAGCGAGGCAAGCTATAAGCTTGTAGGATTAGGACTTGTCTGTGCCGGAGTAGCTGTTTTACTTATTTTTACGGTTGGTTATCGTGGAGATCGTATCGATGCATGGTTCCATCCTGAAACAAGTGAAAGCGGCTATCAGACGATGCAGTCTCTTTATGCAATCGGGTCAGGTGGACTGTTTGGAAAAGGACTTGGACAGAGTATCCAGAAACTTGGATTTTTGCCTGAGTCTCATAACGATATGATATTTGCAATCATTTGTGAGGAGCTTGGACTGTTTGGAGCTTTTTGTGTTATTGCATTGTTCGTAATGCTGATTCTGCAGCTTCGGTATCTGGCAAATCACGCGAGAGACCGTTACGGGGCATTGATTGTGACGGGTGTGCTTACGCATGTAGCCGTACAGATGATTATTAATGTCGGTGTTGTAACGAATGTATTGCCAAATACCGGTGTTACACTTCCGTTTATCAGTTACGGAGGTTCGTCACTTTTGTTTCTGATGGTTGAGATGGGGCTTGTTTTGAGTGTGTCCAGGCAGATGATTCCATATGAGGAATCCCATGAGACCGGAAGACGCGTTCGCACATAAGGAACGATACAAAGGAGATTACTTGTGAAAAAAAGATATATTGTATTAATAATTTTAGTTTTGGTTTTAGGTGTATTTGGTTACGCATCAACATTTACCGTACAGGATATTGAGATAACAGGCTGTGAGGTTGTGGATCCGCAAATCGTGTATGAAGCAATCAAAGAAGAAGCACCGATTGATAATACGTTGCTTTTATGCCTGAAGGGAAAAATGAATCGATTGGGAGAGATTCCTTTTATCAGTAAGATGGATATTGAGTTTACAGGAAAACATTCGGTATCTGTCATGGTGTACGAAAAATCCATGGCTGGATGTGTAGAATACATGAACAGCTATGTGTATTTTGATAAAGATGGAGTGGTTTTGGATGCGTCAGATAAAATGGTGGATGGAGTGCCATGCATCAAAGGATTGACGTTTTCCCAGTGGGAAATGGGAGAGAAACTTCCGATTTCCGATGAAAAAAAATTCCAGTCCATATTAACAATTACGCAGCTTGTGGAAAAATATGGTCTGGATATAGACGGTATAAAATTTACGGCTGAAAATGAGATTATCCTGACACACAAGGAAATCACAATTGAACTTGGAGAGGGGGAGTATCTGGCAGTTCAGATGATGAATCTGGGTAGTATACTGGAAAACCTGGAAGGAATGTCCGGAACCTTGTATATGAAAGATTTTGATTCAGAAAATGCAACAGCTAGTTTTAGCAAAAAATAAGGGAAAAAAAGAAAAAACTATTGATTATTTCAACAAAAGCCTATATTATATAGGGTAATAATGCGCAAAAAGAATAAAGGAGGAAAGAACCTTGCTTGAAATAAAATCTAACGACGAGAAGACCCCTGCAAGAATCCTTGTGATTGGTGTAGGTGGTGCTGGTAACAATGCAGTAAACAGAATGATTGATGAGAATGTAGAAGGTGTTGAGCTGATTGCTATCAATACGGACAAGCAGATCTTATCACAGAGCCGTGCCACAACGAAGATTCAAATCGGTGAAAAACTGACAAAGGGACTCGGTGCAGGTGCAAAGCCTGAAATCGGTGCGAATGCAGTAGAAGAGAACAGAGAAGAAATCACAGACATCATGAAGGATGCCAACATGGTATTTGTTACATGTGGTATGGGTGGCGGTACCGGAACCGGTGCAGCTCCTGTTGTAGCAGAGATCGCAAGAAATCTTGGTATTCTGACAGTTGGAGTCGTTACAAAGCCGTTTTCATTTGAGGGTAAGCCTCGTATGAACAACGCGATTAACGGTATTGCAAAGCTGAAAGAGAATGTAGACACGTTGATTGTTATTCCAAATGATAAGCTGTTGCAGATTTGTGATAAGCGTACAAGCATTCCGGAAGCCTTGAAGAAGGCAGACGAGGTATTGCAGCAGGGTGTTCAGGGTGTTACCGACCTGATTAACAAGCCGGGTCTTATCAACCTTGACTTTGCAGATATTCAGACAGTTATGCGCGATAAGGGTGTTGCACATATTGGTATCGGACGTGCAAGTGGTGATAACAAGGCAGTTGATGCAATCAAATCTGCTATGGATAGCCCATTGCTTGAGACAACTGTCAGCGGAGCCAGCGATATTATCGTGAACTTCTCCGGAAATATCGGTATTGTGGAAGCATACGATGCAATCACATATTTGACAGAGGTTGCCGGAGATGGCGCAAACATCATCTTTGGTACTGTTGATAATGATGTTATGGGCGAGGATGTCTGCATCACAATTATTGCAACCGGTATTGAGGACAATGCGGCAACACAGCCGGTTATGACGGCACCGTCTGTAAAGGCATCGCCGGTTAAACCGACAGTAACCCCGACTGTGAAGACTCCTACATATGCGAGTCAGCCGATTACAAGTGTGAAGCCGATGGGAACAGCTGCAAAACCATCGTTCATGTCGACACCGGCACCAAAGCCGGGCGTGAGCAGTGATATTGCAGGTGCTGCAAAGCCGGCTCCGGTAAAGCGTGATAATACTGCAGGTGGCGGAATCAAGATTCCGGATTTCCTCAAGCGCGGCTAATAATCAGAGACAAACAATGAAGGGCTGTTGTATTAGGCAACAGCCTTTTTCTTAATAAAAGGGAGAAAGCATTTATGGGAGACAGGGATGAAAGAACCGTGCTGTTCGATGAGCAGATGCTTATGCAGTATCAGCAGGGCAAAACTGCGAAGAGTTCACTGGTCATCGTGGACGGCAATGGAATCAATGAATATGATTTATCCACATTTCAGGATGGAACTTATCTGTTCGGTCGAAATGAAAATAACCAGATTCGCATAAATTCCGGAATTGTATCCGGCAATCACGGTGAAATCTGCATCTCGGGCGGACAATTTTACATCAAGGATAATCACAGCTCGAACGGTTCGTACATAGCTTATGGAACACAGTTTATGCAGATGAAGCCGGATCAGTATTACGGCGGAACCGGTGCGGATATGATTATCCGTCTCGGCACAAATCAATCCATGGATGGAATTGACCCGGTTTTGCTTTTGTATAACAGCAAACAGGTGGAGGGAAAATGGAAGACCTACCAGCTTCACGTGGGTGATAACAGTATCGGCCGTGCAGAAACCTGTGATATCCGCCTGAAAAATATTGCGGTATCGCGTTTTCATGCTGGAGTTCGTCAGGTAGGCAACCAGTTTTATGTGTTTGATAATGGTTCCACAAATGGTGTGTTTGTAAACGGAACACGTATTACAAAGCCGTATCGTCTGTCCAACAAGGACATTTTCACGATACTGAATACAACCTTTATTTATAATGGGAATGTTCTGTATTATAAAGTCAATCCGGAAGGTATTGCACTTGATGTGCATGACTTAAATAAAGAGGTGCCGGCGAAAGGTGGCAAGAAGACGATACTTGACAAGGTAAGCTTAAGCATTGGTGCAAATGAATTTGTGGCGATTATCGGTGGCTCCGGTGCCGGAAAGACAACGCTTATGACAGCGATGAGCGGATTTGATTCCAAGGTGACGGGGCAGGTGTATTGCAACGGCATGAATCTGCATGAGAATTTTAATACCTTGAAAAATATCATCGGTTTTGTACCGCAGCAGGATATCATCTATGAAAATATTACGTTAAGGAAGATGCTTTATTATACGGCAAAGATGAAGATGCCGGAGGATACGAGCAAGGAGGAGATTGATGCACGTATCGAGGAAGTGCTTCGGATGGTGGAGCTTTCTGCGCATAAGGATACATTTATCCGCAGACTTTCCGGTGGACAGAAGAAGCGTGCAAGTATTGCGGTGGAGCTACTTGCAAACCCGGGACTCTTTTTCCTCGATGAGCCGACATCCGGACTTGACCCGGGTACCGAGGAGCATCTGATGCGCACACTGGCGAAGCTCTCGAAGGAGCAGGAAAAGACGATTGTTATGGTAACGCACACCATCAACAATCTGGATTTGTGTGATAAGGTTATCATCATGGGATATGGCGGAAGATTATGCTATTGCGGAAGTCCGGCGGGAATCAAAGATTTCTTCTGTACGGATAATCTTGTGAAGGTATATGATATTATT
>JBJEMZ010000204.1:0-6582 GCA_051879935.1 Wujia sp. | reverse complement strand
ACACCCCTTTATATGATCCGCATTGTCCGTAAACGGAGAGGCAAGTGTTGCCGAATTATGAAACGATATCACCGAAAACTTCGCCCCGGGCAGACTGTCCACGATATAGGCACAATCCGCACTTACACCTGCAAGTCGCTCCTCCTTGCCATTGTAATCCTGTGCAACCATACTGATTGTATCATCCACCACAAACAAGACGTAGACATTCATCTCCGTCTCCCCGGTATTCTCACGTTCTCCGGGAAACATCGGTCTTAAATTCACCAAAAACAGCAATATGACAATCAGAATCTGCCGTATGTAAGGCCACACACCCTTCCGCTTCA
This sequence comes from Wujia sp., assembly GCA_051879935.1. GTDB lineage: Bacteria > Bacillota > Clostridia > Lachnospirales > Lachnospiraceae > Coprococcus_C. The sequence continues at coordinate 6,253 of JBJEMZ010000204.1, read as the reverse complement.
GAAAGAGCATGCCTACACACAGGACAGACATGAGCCAAATTGGTATAATAGGATTAAAAATCATAGCTACCTCTTCAAAATCTTAATCGACACAAACATGATAATCACAGACACCAGCAACACGATAAACGGTTTTTCCGGGAAATCCGTCTCGATGATATAGGTCTTTCCCTTCACCAGATCCTTACTTTCCGAATTGATGTCATCCACAATCTGGGAAAATGTACCGGACTCCTCCTCAAGATAAAACTTGCCTCCGGTCTTTTCAACCGCCTTCTGCATCTCATCCATGTCCTTCTTATACATCTCTTTCGTGCCGACACCATATACAACAATATTATGCTTCTTGCAAAGGTCTGCCGCATCCGGCAGGTCAAACATCTCATCTCCGTACACGTCGTTGTCCGTTGTGAGAATCACGACCCTTGTCTTCTCCTCGTCATTCTGTGAAAAATTATAAACCGTAGAAGCAAGACCATCTCCTACCAGAGAGCTTCCCCGCTCTTCATTTCCCACAAGTGTTCCTCCGGAGATAAACTCGTTCCAATAAAAATAATCGTCAGAATAGGTTCCAAACTGATCCATCTTCAGGCGGGCATCCAGACCCTTCTCAATATTTTCCAGCTGTTCAATGATAAATTCATAATCATCCGTAAGTGGTGAGATAAGAACCGGTGATGTATTAAATATAACTATCCCGAACCGTTCTCCCTTCAGGCTCTTCACTGTGTCAATCAGTTCGCCGACAAGCTTCTCATTTAAGAAATCAACTGAAGTAGACACATCCAGGCACAAAATAATATCCCGGGCATATCTTTCCTCCTGCCGCTTTTCAACCTTGTGCAGTCTTGCCACAAGCAGCCCACCCGACACGATTCCTGTCAGGATTGCAAGCAGCACAACAACTGAAAACACACGGTAAAGTGCCCGTTTTCTGCGCATATATGCATGTTCTTTTAACCGTTCCGTACTGTATATTTTTACGCCTCCATCGTATTTCTTTCCCTTTTTCTTTACGACAAAATAAAGAATCAGAAACAGGCAGGCAAGCGCAATGCAGATATACAATACCGCCTTGTACTTTAATTCCATAATTCGATTACCCTCTTTGTCCGCGCAATTGCATCCTCGGCATTTCCTGCCGACACCTTTGCAAATTCCACTTCGTAATACTCTTCTATGAGCGACGCAAGCATCGGCATATTCATCTGCTTGATATCACTGAGTGTGCACCGGTTCACGCGGATACCCGTAATATCGGATACAAACTCGCGCACATATCGGCTCAAACACTGATAGCACGCCCGGATGGAAATCTGATTTCCCGCCACCCGCGCATAAAGTGCATCAAGCAACGAAAAATACTTCCTCTTAAGTGCATATTTTTCCTGATCCGAAAGTGCCCTCCAAGCCTGCTCAATATCAATCGTCTTAGGTGTTCTGCTTTTTAATTTTTTTCGGATCATAAAAAACAGAACCAAAGCAACGGCCATTGCAAAAAATAAAACAAGCGGCCAAAAGATATAACTGTATTTACTTTGCAATTCTACGGATACTTCCATATCTAACCTCACCTCAGGTATTGCCCTTAAGCATTTCTTCTATGTTCACTCAGCATGCGGATAATCTCCGGCTCCATCTGCTTCTCACTGTCAATTGTGGCACACGTGATACCAAACCGCCTAAGCTTCTCGCCGCATTCCCGCATAAGCTGCTCCCGCTCCGCAATCGCAATCTTCTGCAGCTTTTTGTCCTGCGCGTAGAAATCACCGAAATAACCGCCCTCACCGACATCAAACTGGTTATTGCCACCGATATCTGCATCACTGATATTGATCATGAGCACATCATTTACAACCATGAGACGTCTAAGATTCGTATCGGATATACTGTGAAGCCCTTCTAAATCCGACACGATAAAGATAATCATCCGCCGGTTAAAATGCTGGATGATATATTCCAGCGACCGGTTTAAGTCCGTATGATTGTCTTCCGTCACGGCACGCTTATAGCTCTGGAGCATCTGCTCGATATTTTCAAGCCCTGTCTTGAACGGAAAATGGCACATAGAATCCTTGGTTGAATAAATGGAACCGACATAATCACTGTTTTTGTTGACAAACAGAGCCACTGCACCTGCTCCCATAATCGCAAGCTCTCTTTTTTCCTCCAAAAGCTTTGAATCTGCAAGCATTCTCCGGTTCGTATCAAACACAAACATGACATTGTGTTTTTTCTCGGCGATAAACTGTCTGACCAATAGTCTCCTGCTTCTCGCAGATGCCTTCCAGTCGATATCCCGCATATCATCGCCGGTCACATACTCTCTAAGCTCGTCAAAATTCATGCTGTTTCCTTTATAAATCGAGTTATAGGAGCCGTCGAGTACACAGTTCGACATCTTGTTCGTCTTAATCACCTGAAAGCTTTTCAGATTCGCCTGAATTTTTGAAACATATCTCATACTCATGGTGTCGGAATCGCTCCTATAATCGCATCAATAATGGTTTCCTCTTTCACGCCGTCCGCAAGTGCTGCAAAATTCAGACTGATTCTGTGCCCGAGCACGGCGTAACGAAATGCCTTTACATCCTCCGGCGTGCAGTAAGTCCGGCCATTGACAAGTGCGATGGCCTTGGCAACCTCCATAAATGTAATCGCCGCTCTTGTACTTGCGCCCATCGTCACATACTGAGCAAGCTCCGGCGGCAGAATCCGCTTTACATTTCTCGAAGCCTGCACGATATCCACGATATATTTTTTCACTGCATTATCCATGTACACGCGCTTGCGAAGATTCTGCAAAAACACAATATCGTTGATGCTGGCAACCGCCTGACTCTTCGTAAACACATCATTTTCAAAACGATTTAATATCTCAATCTCCGACATCGGATCCGGATAATTAATTTTAATTTTTAACAGAAAACGGTCAAGCTGCGCCTCGGAAAGCACATAAGTTCCTTCCTGCTCAATCGGGTTTTGCGTCGCAATAACAACAAACACCTCCGGCAGCTTGTAGGTCTGCCCGCCAATCGTAATCTCATGCTCCTGCATCGCCTCAAGCATCGCACTCTGCGTCTTGGCACTGGAACGGTTAATCTCATCAAGCAGCACAAAGTTCGCATAGACCGGTCCGACTTTGTTTTCAAATGTATTGTTTGACATATTAAAAATCTGCGTCCCAATAATGTCACTCGGTATCAGATCCGGCGTACACTGTATTCTGGAAAATGAGCCGTTGACTGCTTCCGTCATAACCTTTGCCGCGGTTGTCTTCGCAAGTCCCGGAACCGACTCCATAAGAATGTGCCCGTTGCACATCATTGACACAAGGATGGCAGCACCGAGAAAAGGCTGACCAACCACCTTGCTGTTATAATAATTTAATATATTTGTGACTGTTGTTTTTGCCTGTTGTAATTCTTCCTGGGTAATCCCATTTTGCTGCATATCCATATAACCTCTTTCTCCCTCCACATTTATACATGTAATCATCCGCCCCAAAAAACCGAACAAACAAACACGGGAGATGTGCACATTGTACATCTCCCATGTCTGTTTTCATGTCTGGATTTTTACCGGCACACGCTTATTATAGCATTCAAAAACTATATCAGCAACCCGAAAATCCGCACCTTTCCACAAGCACCTGTTCAATTGCCTGCATATCCGATTCGGTAAGTGTATGTTTCTCATGTTTTTCTACTGCCTTCAGATTCTTCAGAATCTGCTCTGATCTGGATGCACCGATTAACACCGATGTTACCTCCGGCTTATTTAACAGCCATGCAATTGCAAGCTCCGACAATGACATATCATAGCCTTTTGCAATCTCATTTAACTTCAATAACAATGGACGTTTTTCAAGGACGTCCTCCTCATGCAAAAACACGCCGCTTCGAACCGCTCTGCTATCCTCCGGCATACTTGTCAGATACCGGTCTGTAAGCATCCCCTGTGCCAAAGGCGAAAAGCATATAAGACCCTTACCCGAAGCATATGTCTGTCTAAGCAAGCCATTTGCTTCGATGCTTCTATCTAAAATATTATAGCGATTTTGATTGATTACAAACGGACAATGCAGCTCATCGAGTATCCGTTCTGCCCGCGCCATCGTCGGTCCGTCATAGTTGGACAGTCCGACATAAAGCGCCTTTCCGCTTCTCACAATCTGCGCCAATGTCTCCATCGTCTCCTCAAGGGGCGTATTCGGGTCCATGCGGTGATGATAGAAGATATCCACATACGGAATCCCCATGCGCTTTAAGCTCTGGTCAAGGCTTGCAATCAAATACTTTCTGCTGCCCCAATCCCCATAAGGACCGTCCCACATACCGTAGCCTGCCTTTGTGCTGATAATCATCTCATCCCGGTACGCGCCCATCTCCTCTTTTAATATCCTTCCGAAATTCTCCTCCGCACTGCCCGGAACCGGACCATAATTATTGGCAAGGTCAAAGTGTGTGATACCATGATCAAACGCCGTAAAACACATCTGCTTCATGTTGTCATAATCGTCTATGCTTCCAAAATTATGCCAAAGGCCAAGCGAAATCGGCGGAAGCAACAGCCCGCTGTTCCCACACCGCTTATAAAAACCGGCGTTATTATAACCGTCATATCTATTGTCTGCTGCCTTGTATTCTCCCATACTTGTTTCCTCCTATTAATAAATTTACCGTTTTTTCAAAAAATGCTCGCGGTTCGGATACACTGCACGAAATGCTTCCGCCGCGGCCCGCTGTAAAACCACAAACTCCTTATCCATTCGAAGTATATGAGGCGCCTCATAAACAACGGTACTCAATTGTTCCGCTATCTTTTTCGCAACGCTTTCATCTGAGAGCTGTCCCATGCCGAAAATCACCGATGTAAATCCGCGTCCGTTCGCGCTGATATCTATCAATTTCAGGCATGTATGCTTCAGTTCTGAAAAGATGATTGTCTGCTGTTCCTCACTTTTTTTCTCAATTTCATATAAATGCAGGCCGTGAATCACTTCCACAGCAAGCTTCTTCTTTTTCCCTCCGATATCAACCGTACCACTCTCTGCAATATATTTCAGATTCATCAGATATCCGACAAACGCATCCGTTTTCGGCTTTCGTTTTCCATATCGGGAAACCCACATCTGTTCCCGAAACAAATCCGTCTCCGTCTTCGGTTCCGAAACATGTGAAAGCAACAACTCCTGCCGTTTCTCAGGATTCATCTCTGTATAAAAAAGCTCTAACCAATCCGGTTGTTTCGTTCTCTCCTTCATGCCATTCATTTTATTCATCTCACACATATCATTCACGTCCTTCCGGTCACGAAGCGACTACTCTTTTATATAATTCGCCACATTGCCTGCATCTACCTTTTGATATGGCAACAAAATATACTTGCCATCCTGAAAATTATATTGGGACAGGTCATTTCTGTAAAACAAATCAACCGCAAGCCTTGCCATCTGAAGTGCCTGTCCTTCTTTGTCGTTATATACGGTTCCCTGAATCGTTCCGTCCTCCACAGCAATCAGCACATCATCCAACCCGTCAATCCCAAAAAAGACGGGGCGTGCATCTGCTTCATACCCCAGCTTATCGTAGGCAGCAACCGCCCCCGCAGCCATCTCGTCATTGTTTGCAAGTACAAGCTCTATATCATCTCCGTACAGATAAATCAGCTGTGTCATTTTGTTTTCTGCCTGTGAACGCTTCCAATCCGCAAACTGATGGCTAAGCTTCTCCAGTTTGATTCCCGCATCCATCAAAGTCCTTACCGCGCTATCCGTTCGGATAATTGCGTCCTGATGTCCGGCCTCCCCCTCAAGCAATACATACTGAATCTTGCCATCACCGTTGCGATCAATCTGCTTATTTGCCTGTATAACATCCGATGCAATCTCTCCCTGCATCACCCCGGACTGTTCCGCATCCGCGCCGACATAATACATCTTATCCCATTGCATCAAATCCTCCCGCACAGGCTCCCGATTGAAGAAAATGATTGGAATATCCTCTTTTTTTGCCATTTCAATAATCCGTGATGGTTCCGTTCGGTCCACAAGACCCACACACAGCACATCACACCCGGCATCAATCATCTCCTCCACAACATCATTCTGCGCAGACTGGTCATCCTTTCCATCACGCACAGTCATGATAATTTTGAGATTGTCCGATTCCATCGCTTCAAAATCTTCTTTCAAGCAGTCCGTAAGCGCATTGATAAACGGATCATCCTGCGTATAGAGTACAACACCAAC
>JBJEMZ010000203.1:0-6631 GCA_051879935.1 Wujia sp. | reverse complement strand
AAAGACAGAGTCCTATCTTTCGTGGGACCAGGTGGAGGATGCCGCCGTGCAATTTCTGCAGACATTTGATATGCAGACAACGATCAGTGAGATTAAACTTTCTTATGCGTATGTACAGTACCAGTCCGGGCAATATTGTCTGGTTCCGGTCTGGAGCTTTTATGGAGCTTCCGGTCTGGAAGGTTCACATTTTATATTTGGCATCAATGCGGTGGACGGAGAAATCATAGCAGGGGTTTATTATATGATGGTAACGGATGTTTTTGTACTTTGATTTTATTTGGAGAGTGCGTTGCACTCTCCTTTTTTTTGTGGTAAAATCTGTGATGGTTTTTTAGGGTCTATGCGTGTTTTAATAGAATGGAAGGTGAGCGTATGCGTCTTAACTTTACGAAGATGGAAGGACTTGGAAATGATTACGTCTATGTGAATTGTTTCAAGGAAGTTGTCGAGCATCCGAGTGAGCTGGCTGTGAAATTGTCAGACCGGCATTTTGGCATCGGTGCGGACGGTCTGATACTCATAAAACCATCCGAGGTTGCAGACTTTCAGATGGAGATGTACAATGCGGACGGTTCCAGGAGTGAGATGTGCGGAAACGGAATCCGCTGCGTCGGCAAATACGTCTATGATTATGGGCTCACGGATAAAGCAGAGATTTCGGTGGAGACACTTGCCGGAATCAAATATCTGCAATTTACGTTTGGTGATGACGGCAAGGTCAGCCTTGTGCGTGTCAATATGGGCGCGCCGATTTTAAAGCCGGAGGATGTACCGGTTGCCATACCGGATCTGGATGTTGTAAAGGATTATCCGCTTACGGTTGACGGGCAGGAGTACCACATTACATGTGTTTCAATGGGTAACCCGCACTGTGTGAGCTTTGTGGATGATGTGGATGCATTTCCGCTGGAGACGGTTGGTCCAAAGTTTGAACATCATCCGATATTCCCGAACCGCGTCAATGCGGAATTTGTGGAGCTCGTAAGCCCGACCTATGCGAAGATGCGTGTGTGGGAGCGCGGAACCGGAGAGACACTTGCCTGCGGCACAGGCACCTGTGCGACGGTAGTCGCCTGTATATTAAACGGAAAAACAGAGGATGAGGTGACTGTCAAGCTGCTTGGCGGCGAACTGATTATCCGCTGGGACCGCGAAGAAAATATCGTCTACATGACCGGACCTGCAAGGGTGGTCTTTGACGGCACGGTAGATGTATAAATATGCAACAAGGGAGGAAAAGACATGTTTAAGGTAAATGACAACTATTTAAAGCTTCCGGGAAGTTATCTCTTTTCGACAATCGGAAAAAAAGTGCGTGAATTTCAGGCTGCAAATCCGGAAAAGGAAGTGATTCGGCTTGGAATCGGTGATGTGACACAGCCGCTTGCACCGGCTATCATCGATCGTCTGCATGAGGCAGTTTCCGAGATGGGGGTGCAGGAGACATTTAAGGGCTATGCGCCGGATCTTGGATATGAGTTCCTGCGGAGTGCTATCGCAAAAAATGATTATCAGTCCCGCGGCGTTGATATCGCAATCGATGAAGTGTTTGTGAGTGACGGTGCAAAATGTGATTCCGGAAATATTCAGGAGATTTTCTCCCTTGATAATAAGATTGCAGTCTGTGACCCGGTTTACCCGGTTTATGTAGACTCCAATGTTATGGCAGGAAGAACCGGAACCTATGATGCAGACACAGGACTTTGGAGTGATGTTATCTACATGCCGTGTAAAGAGGAAAATGGATTTGCACCGGAGCTTCCGGAGGAAACACCGGATATTATCTATCTGTGCTTCCCGAACAATCCGACCGGAGCGACAATTACAAAGACGCAGCTGCAGAAGTGGGTAGATTATGCAAACGAGAAACACGCAGTCATCATTTACGATGCTGCTTACGAGGCATATATCAGCGAGGAAGATGTACCGCATACAATCTATGAATGTGATGGTGCAAAGACATGTGCGATTGAGCTTCGAAGCTTCTCGAAGAATGCCGGATTTACCGGAACAAGACTTGGATTTACTGTCATCCCGAAGGAACTCAAGTCAGCAGACGGCGTCGCTTTGAATCCGCTTTGGGCAAGAAGACATGGAACAAAATATAACGGTGCACCGTATATCGTGCAGGCAGCAGGCGAGGCTGTTTATTCCGAAGCAGGAAAGAAGCAGACCGCGGAGCAGATTGCATACTATATGAACAATGCACACTATATCTATAAAGGATTGAAGGATGCCGGATATTCGGTTTCCGGTGGTGTGAATGCACCTTATATCTGGCTTAAGACACCGGATGGCATGACATCCTGGGAGTTCTTCGATTATCTGCTTGAGAAGGCGAATGTGGTCGGAACTCCGGGTTCAGGATTTGGACCGAGCGGCGAAGGATATTTCCGTCTCACTGCATTTGGCACATATGAGAATACGGTAAAGGCAATCGACAGAATTAAAGCATTGTAAAAAGGCATAAAAAGGCCGGTCACTTTCAGTATCAGTAAAGTGACCGGCTTTTCAATTATTTCGCCGGATTTACATGAATCATAACGTGCTTTACCTTCGGGAAATTTGTTTCGATCTCTTCGTGTACATCCTCCGCTATATCATGTGCTTTTTTCAAGGTGTAATCAGCGTTTAAAGCAATCTCCAAATCTACATATATCTTGTTTCCGAATATACGGCTTTGAAGCAGATCAATGCCTAAGATATCGTCGTGATGGATGACCAGATCGTAGATTTCCTTTTCAAATTTTTCGTCGCAGGAATGGTCAACCATCTTATTCATGGCGTCTTTAAAAATATCGAGAGCGGCCTTTGCTATGAAAACAAAAATCACAAGACTTGCAATTGCATCCATGATCGGATAGCCCATTCTTGCGCCGGCGATTCCGATTAATGCACCGATGGAAGAAAATGCGTCGGAACGGTGATGCCATGCGTCTGCCATGAGTGCTGAGGAATCAATTTTCTTGGCATTGTGCCGTGTGTACCAGTACATCGCTTCCTTTGTTACGATGGATACGATGGCTGCAATGAGGGCGAGCATGCCCGGTATTTTCAGATTTTCATAGTTTTTCTGTGCAATATCTTTTGAAGCCTGACTGCCGATTCCAAGTCCTGTGATAAATAGTACGACGGACAAAATGATAGCAGCCACACATTCCATACGTTCGTGACCGTATGGGTGCTCTTTGTCGGAATCTCTGGATGAAATCCTGACTCCGATTATGACAATGATTGTGCTGAACACGTCCGATGCAGAATGGATGGCATCACTTATCATTGCGTTTGAATGTGCGATGATTCCCGCAAGCAGCTTGAAGACGGAGAGCATCGCATTTTGTATAATCGTTATGAAAGAAACTCTGTTTGCGACTCTCTCAAATTCGTTTTTCTCTGTGTGCGTTGGTTTTTGTGTTTTTGACATATCGGTTACCTCCCATAGTAAAAAAGATGACTCGATGACACTAATTATTTTATTCATGGGTTTTTGATATGTCTTGAAAAAAGAGTATAAAAAAACCACGAATCATATGGATGGTGGGCTGTCAATCCTGTTTTTGAAATTAACACAAATATTGACAAAAATTCGTCCTGACCGGTTCTTGCTACTGCAGGCAGCTTATGATAAACTAATACATATCTATGAGACTAGAGGAATATGCGACATGAACACCGACAGACATGAAAAAATTGAACAGTACGCACGGGAGGTGCTGACACTTGCACGGGATACCATTACGGTGAAATTCCGTTTTTTTGATGCGGCACTTGCAAAATTAAAATTAGAATCAAAGCCCGGACTGAAAGGCTTTGCAACGGATGGAGAAGCACTTTATTATGATCCGGCTTATCTGCTCACTGTCTATATGGATGAGCCGAATGTGGCGGTTCGTCTGTATCTGCATGTGTTGTTTCATTGTGTGTTCTTTCATCGGTTTCGAAGTGAGAAATTAAATGAAAATTATTGGAACATGGCGACAGATATCGCGGTGGAAAATATTATATTGGAGCTTGATTTGCCGGCTGCGGCACTGACGCGGGACGGCGAGGAAAAAAACAGGCTCGTCCGGTTAAAGAAGATGGTTCCGGATCTGACGGCGGAAAAAATCTATCGGGAGTTTGCGGTAAGCCCGCCATCAGCCGAGGCAGAACGGGAATACAAACGGTTGTTTACGGTGGATGCACATGATGCGTGGCGTGCGTCTGCTGCGCCGGAAGAACTTGTCGTGACCGAGGAACAGTGGAAGAAGATTACGGAGCGGATGAAGAGTGAGCTTAAGAACTTCTCCACCGGAAAAACGGGTTCGGAAAGTCTGGAGAATAATCTGGACGAGGCGACGAAAACGAAATATGATTACCGTGAAATATTAGAGCGCTTCATGGTTTCCGGCGAGGAAATCACGGTAAACGACGATGAATTTGATTACATTTACTACACATACGGTTTATCCGTTTACGGCAATCTGCCCCTTGTGGAACCGCTTGAATATAAAGAGGTCAATAAGGTACGGGAAATCGTGATTGCAATCGACACATCCGCTTCCTGTCGAGGCGAGATCGTCCGGCAGTTTCTGACGCGGACGTATGAGATATTGAAAGGAACGGAAAATTTTTTCCATCAGGTCAATGTACACATCGTGCAGTGTGATGCAGAGATTCGTTCCGATACAAAGATTGTGACAGATGCGGATTTCGAACATTTTGTGAAACACGGAAAACTGACCGGATTTGGAACGACGGATTTCAGACCTGTATTTGATTATGTGGATAAGCTCAAGCGGGATGGAGAATTTACGAACTTAAAGGGTCTTATCTACTTTACAGACGGTTACGGCATCTACCCGGAAACCGTTCCCGATTACGATGTGATATTTGCATTTACTGAGGAAGATAAAAACAGACAGCCGGTACCGGGCTGGGCGATAAAAGTGATTTTGGAGGACGAATTAGATGAATATAAATGAGGCAAAACAGTATATCAAGAATTCGATTCAGGTATATTTGAAAAAGGATGAATTTGGTGATTACCGGATTCCGGTAGTAAGACAGCGCCCGATTTTCCTGCTTGGTGCACCGGGCATTGGCAAGACTGCCATCATGGAACAGATTGCGAGCGAGCTTGGCATTGCCCTTGTCTCTTATTCCATGACCCATCATACGAGACAGTCTGCACTGGGACTTCCGTTTATCAGACAGAAGGAATATGATGGGAAAATGTACGACGTGTCCGAGTATACGATGAGTGAGATTATCGCTTCCGTCTATGAGACGATGGAGGAAAGCGGTGTCAAAGAGGGTATTTTATTCTTGGATGAGATTAACTGTGTGTCGGAAACTCTGGCACCTTCCATGCTGCAATTTCTGCAGTACAAGGTATTTGGAAAGCATAAAGTGCCGGAGGGCTGGGTCATTGTGACAGCCGGAAATCCACCGGAATATAATAAGTCCGTGCGGGAGTTTGATGTTGTAACGATGGACCGTCTGAAAGTGCTTTCCGTGGAAGCGGACTATAAGACATGGCGTGTCTATGCACAGGAGAAGGGTGTGCACCCGGCTGTGCTCGCATTTTTGGAGATAAAAAAAGAATATTTCTACCACATGGAGACCACGGCAAAGGGACGTTCCTATGTGACCGCCCGTGGCTGGGAGGATCTGTCGGAGATTATTCTCATGTATGAGGAGGAAGGACTCAAGGTGGATGAGTCGCTTGTGGGTCAGTATCTGCAAAATGAAACGATTGTAAAAGAGTTTTGTGCATATTACGACTTGTACAACAAGTATAAGGATGACTATAAGGTAGACGAGATACTCGCCGGTCATATCGCGGGAAATGCGATAGAAAAAGCAAAGCAGGCGCGCTTTGATGAGCGTTTATCATTGCTTGGCATGCTGCTTGAAAAGGTGCAGACCGAGATGCGCGAGGTCTGCGAATGTTCGGATATGCTGACAGAGCTCATGCCGCCGTTAAAGGCTGTGAAAAATGCGCCATTGGTACAGGAGATGCTTTCCGTACAGGAGGAGGCAAGACGTACAATCATCGAAAAGGCGGAGCGTGCAAATTCACTCAGCGCTGCTGACCGCAGAAAGCAGAAACGAATCCTGCAGTTTTTACAGCGTATGAAAACAGAGCTTGTTACAAAAAATATAGCAGACGGAGAGGAATCCTTTGCTTATGTGAAGACTGCCTTTGATGTGATTGTTGCGAAGATGAAGCAGGATGTGGAACAGACAGGCAAACACCTGCATCACCTGTTTCTGTTTGCAAAGGACGCATTTGCGGAAGGAAATGAGATGTTGATTCTTGTGACGGAGCTTACGGTTAATACGAGCAGCGCAAGATTTATCAGCATGTTTGGATGTGAGGATTATCACACCTACAATGAGGCGCTTATGGTGACGGAGCGACAGAATACCTTGCGTGAGGAAATCGTACGATTAACATTGGAGTAGGTAATTGCGAAACACATACACTGTGCAACCATATATTTCGATACTGATTCATTTATATACGGTGTATTGAAACTAAGAAGTTCTAGATGTTCTGATGAACATATTTGGTATCGTACGCAACTGCCGCCAATACGGGTATCACCACATCGCTTCGCTCTGTGGTAGGTTGTCGGGCGCA
>JBJEMZ010000202.1:0-29747 GCA_051879935.1 Wujia sp. | reverse complement strand
TACAGCCGCTACCGTACGAATAATACTGTAGCGCTCAATCTCTTCTTTGATTTTGTTTTTACGACGCAATCCGGCGGTATCGATAAAGACATACTCCGTTCCGTTTCGTTTGATTGTCGTGTCGATGGCATCCCGGGTTGTTCCTGCAATATTGGATACAATCACGCGGTCCTCGCCAAGCAATTTATTGATAATCGAAGATTTACCTACATTCGGCTTTCCGATAATGGCGATGCGAGGTCTCTCATCCTCTTCCTCCTGCAAGGCATTCTCACCAAAATGCTTTACCACCTCATCGAGCATATCTCCGAGTCCTAACTGGGATGCCGCTGAAATCGGCTGCGGGTCTCCAAGACCTAGATTATAGAATTCATACACATCCGGCATAAATTTTTCAAAGCTGTCCACTTTATTGACCGCAAGTACAATCGGTTTTTTCGAACGGCGCAGCATATCTGCCACCTTACCGTCCGCATCCACAAGTCCCTGTCTTACATCCGTCAAAAACAGGATGACATCTGCCGTCGCTATGGCGATTTCCGCCTGTTCCCGCATACTCTTTAATATGATATCATCGGATTCCGGCTCGATACCGCCGGTATCAACGATTGTAAAATTGTAATTTAACCATGTAACGTCCGCATAAATCCTGTCTCTTGTTACGCCCGGCGTGTCCTGCACAATCGAGATTCGGTCTCCCGCCAGCGTATTAAACAATGTAGATTTTCCGACATTTGGTCTGCCGACAATGGCAACAACCGGTCTACTCATCTTTTTTCTCCATTTCTATGATCTTGTGAAAAAATTCCACACCGCTTGATTGTACAATAATCACAGGCACTTGTAAAGCACTTTGCAATTCGGCAACTGTCATATCGTCTAAGAAAATCGGCTCATCCGCCTTTACGGTCTGGCTCGGCAGAAACAGCGCTTCACCCAGATTCTTTCCCGCAAGCTGTTTTACCATATCCTGTCCGGTCAAAAGTCCGGTCACCGTAATCTTTTCCCCGAAAAAGTCATTGCGAATCGGGAACACCTGAAGCTTTAAGTTTGGGGCCGCCTCCTTATATATATCTGCTACCTGACAGACATAAGGATACCCAATCATGCCGGATACCGTTGATACGGTAAGCGATTTCTCCCATTTCTTTCCACTCTGCGCATCAAGATAGGCATCAACCGCCTCCCTGGCCTCATCTAACATAAGTCTTGTCATGCCGACACCATTTTCAAGCTGAATATATCCGTCATACCGCTCCGCCTCCGGCAGCTCATATCCGGCAGTGATATACCACTCATCACTTGCATGGACAAAATGGGTTCCGGTCTTCTCCATCGCCTCTTTTTGAAAGGCCTCAATGATGGCGATTACCTCCCGCGCATCCTCCTTCGTAAAACTCTCTAACGGATAGAGCCCCTCCCGATATTTTGTAAGCCCCACCGGGACAACCGAAAGACTTTCGATAGTCGGTGCATAGGCAAGCAGATCCCGGATTGTCTTTTTTAGCTCCTCACCGTCATTTAACCCTTTGCAAAGCACAATCTGTGCATTCATCGGAATCCCGGCATCATAGAGCATATCAATATAGTCAAGAACCTTTCCGGCAAAACGATTATTTAACATCTTGCAGCGAAGCTCCTTATTCGTCGTATGCACGGATATGTTAATCGGAGCAAGCTTATAATCGATAATCCGTTTTATGTCCTTCTCTTTCATGTTCGTAAGTGTCACATAATTGCCCTGTAAAAAGGACAGACGCGTATCGTCATCCTTAAAATAGATGGTCTCCCGCATACCCGGCGGATTCTGGTCGATAAAGCAAAATACACACTTATTATGACAGCTCCGGTAGGAATCCATGAGCGATTCACCGAAATTCATGCCCAGGTCTTCCTCGTAATCCTTTTCCACTTCCAGCAGCCATTCCTCTCCATCCTGTTTTTCGATCAGGACTTCGAGATATTCATCATTGACAAGATACTGATAATCAAATATATCTTCGATTGCATGGTCGTTGATGGCAAGCAGAACATCTCCGCTTTCAATGCCTAATTCCTCCGCAATACTTCCTGCTTCCACAGATGTGATAATATGTTTTTTTATTTCATTTTCGTTCATGTTTACATTTTCTCCCGGTCATTTTCTTCTTTCAGCATGATGACTGCCCCGAGATTTCCCCGTTTTCCGTTTGTCGCTCTGTGCGAGAAAAACATCTCCTTATTACAACAGGTACAAAAATCCGGCAATGCGATATGGGATGGCAGCACACCCGCCTTTAAGAAATTATAATAACAGGCTCCATGCAAATCAAGCTGATACTTGCCATCGGTCTTATCGGTAAGTATTGACGCTGTCTCATCCTCCGTATACACGGCGCGAAATGCCTCTGCCACATCCTCGCTCACCTCGTAGCAGTCCCTGCAGATAGATGGTCCGATCGCGCACACGATATTCTCCGGCTTTGAGCCATAATTTTCATGCATCGTCTCAATCATCTTTGTGCCGATACCTGCCACGGTTCCGCGCCAGCCGGAATGTGCGGTTGCCACAACCCGCTTTACCGGGTCATAAAAAAACAATGGCACACAATCCGCATAAAATGTCATAAGCGGGATCCCCGGCACATCTGTCACAAGTCCGTCAATCCCCGAAAAATCGCGGTTTCGCACGATGCCCTTCCCGGCATCCTCCTCCGTTACAATACGAATCTTCGTATCGTGCACCTGATCGGAAAACACAAGCTTTGAATAATCATACCCAACTGCTTTTGCAAAACGGCGGTGATTTTCCATCACACGCTCCGGTTCATCGCCTCTTGTAAAGCTTAGATTCATACTGCCAAGATAATCCTTGCTCACACCGCCAAGCCGCGTGGAAAAGCCGGTAACAATCTCATCATACGTATCAAAGCACCGGTAGGAAAGCACCGGAACAATTGCCTGTCTTTCTCCGTCTACCTTCACATAGGCAAGTCTTGTTGTGCTCTCCCGTAAGAAGGCAAGCTTTTGCTCCTGAAGCCGAAACAAATGCTCTTCATTTACTTGTAAGTTAAAGTTTTTTGGTTTCATATTTGTCTCCTAAGCTTGAAAATCAAACGCATTTTCAATATGCTCGATTTTATGTCCCGTAATACCGACCACATCAAAACGAATCGGTGTATTGTCCGGACTTATCTTCTTCTGATTCAGATAAAAATATGCGGTCTTACAAATCTGCTTTTGCTTTTGCAGGGTGACTGCCTCAAGCGCACTTCCGCAGCCCTCATCTGTCCGGTACTTCACTTCCACAAACACAATACAGGCACCGTCCCGCGCAACAAGGTCAATCTCTCCCTGCCGGACCCGGTAATTTTTTTCGATGATAAAATACCCTTTTTCTTCCAGATATTTCGCTGCAAGTGTTTCCTTTTGTGCACCGATTTGCCGTTTATTATACATCCGTTCTCCTTTTTATCTTTTATCTTCTATCTGCCCATCTTCTCCCGCAGCTTATCCATCTTATCGACATAGACAAGGATTTCTGCCACGACACCATACAGCTCCGGTGGAATACACTCGCCGATATCCAGATTCAAAAGTGTATTCGTCAGATCCGTATCCTTATAAAGCGGCACATCACTTGCCTTCGCCGTATCAATAATACGCTCTGCAATTGCGCCCTTTCCGGATGCAACGACCTGCGGTGCCTGATTCCCAGGCTCATACAAAAGCGCAACCGCTTTTTTCTTTTCCTCTTTTTTCTTTGGTTTTATATTAAAATTATCTGCCATGTTCCATCACCCTTTACATCCGAACATCAAAGGAATACCGTTTGATGCTTTTCTCCATGTCATCCCCGAACATCTCCCGTATGACTGCATTCTTTTCCGTGTCTGCATGCAGAGTCGGCTCCCGTGTAATGACTTCATTTGTAAGTGAAAATCCATTCTCCGCTATCGCTTTTTCAAGCGATGTCATATGTTCATCTATGATTTTTGCACTGATTTCATCCTCCACATAAAAACGTGTATGCACCACCGAACCGCGCAGACTCACGTGCACATCGGTAGGACCCAGATAATCCATGTCCAGATGCAACAGTGCGCTTATATCCTCCCTTTTTTCCTGCATCCGCTTTTTGTTCATATAGACAAACAAATCGGCATTCTGGTCTCTTCCCTCCAGCCGTACCGGAAGCTGTGTATAGGCAAACATCTGATTTAGGTTCTGCATGAAATCGATTCGCTCCTGCATCCCCTTTGCCGATTGTGAAAGCTGCTGCCCCGATGCCTGTCCGGCATCCGAACCGAAATGCTCCAATATCCGCCCTGCCTTCTCATACAGATGCTTATAATACTCCGTCACCTCATCCGGACGCTGCAGCTTGTCCGGCTGTATCGTAAACTTTTCTTTGATAACGCCCGCAAATAATTCCTTCATGCTATCTGACTGCAGCAACTCCTGCACACGCTCCGCAGGAATCTGTTTTTCCTGTACCGCATAATCAAGCGCCTGCTGCAGATGATTCATAAACTGTGCCGGAGTCTCCGATTGTGATAGCATCATAGAAACGGTTTCTTTCGGAAGACCCATATCGGTAAGCTGTTTTGTTACAGCCATTGCATCCGCTTCCCCGATATGCAGTTTTTCGGCAAGTGCAGATGCAAGTTCCGTGCCTGATGCCTCAGGTGCAGCAGCCATCAACCGACCAGCTTCCTGACCGGCAACAGATACAGAAAGCGTCTCCTGTCCGGCAAATAAACTTTTGGGGTCAAGTATCGGTGCATCCTCCGCATCCGACACAAGCTGCAGTACCTCTGCAAATGCCGTCTGAGTCTGCTCCGGGGACATTCCGTCCCCAAATGTACGGACAGTATCCGCAAGTGCATCCGAAAGCTCCGTAATTTCCTGCATAATCTGGTGTTGGTTAGTCTGATACATTTCAAACTGCCGGATGGACTGTGCATCCACGGCAAGATTCATCTTATTCATTGTTGCAAGCGTCTGAATTGATGCATCCGGATATTTGTATGCCTGCTGAATCAATCTTTGCATACTTGCCCGGTCCACGCGCATATTCTGTGACAGTAATGTTTCGGCAATCTGATAATTCTTTTCGGATGGTGTCAGATTGTTCTGTTCTAACAGCTTAAATATGGCATTGTCCTTCATGGCTTCCGTATTTTGCGCAAACGGCTGTATCAAAACGGTGGAACCGCTGTTTTCCTTTACAAGAAAAGAAAGGGAATCCCCGATATTCATATTCATGGCTTCTGCCATGCGTGCCTGAAGCATAGCGTCACCATTCATCTGAATCGTAACCTGACTACCGTTTAAATCCACGATTTTTCCCTCAAACATCTGTCCTTCCGCCACCTGTGTAATAAGAGCATTTCCGGATGGTTTTGCGGCATCCGCCGAAACCTTCTGTCCACTCTCTGTCACCGGCATGCCTGTCGGATAGCGATTCAATTGAAAACTGCCGTTCTCTATATTCATACAAACTCCTTGATAAAGGTTCTTCTGTGGATTTCACAAGGGCCAAGCTCCCGCAATCCCTCATAATGCTTTGCGCTTCCATAGCCCATATTGCTTGCAAAGGAATATCCAGGATACACCTTGTCATACTCCTTCATCATCCGGTCTCTCGTGACCTTCGCCACAATACTCGCTGCTGCGATACTTGCAGAAAGCGTATCGCCCTTTGTGATTGCCACCTGTTTTATTGTAACTCCCGGTATCGTAACCGCATCATTTAACAACAAATCCGGTTTTACCTTCAGATTCGAAATCGCCATACGCATCGCCTCATACGTCGCCTGCAGGATATTAATTTCATCAATTCTTTTTTCCGACACGATTCCGATTCCGTAGGCAACCGCCTTCTCTATAATAATGTCATACAATTCTTCCCGTTTCTTTGCCGGAACCTGCTTCGAATCATTCAGATGTAAAATCACTTCATCTTCCGGCAGGATTACGGCACAAGCGCAGACAGGACCTGCAAGCGGTCCACGTCCGACTTCGTCTATCCCACATATATATCGGCTTCCCATGGCGTGATACTTACGTTCAAACATAAGCATTTTATCCATGCGCTCCCATTCCGCCGTAAGCGCTGCCTGTTTTTTTCGTGCCTGCTCTACAACTGCCTGTACACCGCCCCTCATATCACCTTCATGCTTTTGTACAAACAGCTTTAGCGGCTCCATCTCATCGGAATTAATATTTTTAAATTCCTGCTTAATCTCCTGTATATTCATACTCATACCTTCCTCTTCTGTCAGATTATGGAAATTCCAGCATATCTGATACCATAATCACCTGCCATAACTTATTTAGTATTGTAACGAAAAAACAAGGACTGTGCAACGAAAAGTACACAGTCCTGCATAATTATTTTATAAAACCAAATTTTTTAAACGGATAAATCCGAAGTACCGCTTTCCCGACGATATCTTCCCGATTCACATTTCCAACATCCGACCAGCGGCTGTCAATACTGTTATTTCGGTTATCACCCAAAACAAAATATTCATCCGAGCCTAGATATACCTCCGCCCCGGCACGTCCGTTATCAAGTATCGTCTCTTTTCCGTAGTTTTCCTTTAACAGACTTCCGTTTATATAGATATTACCGTTTTGGTCAATACGAACCGTTTCACCGGGCAGACCGATAATACGTTTGACATAAGTCGTATCTTCATCATAATTAAATATGACAACATCAAAACGTTTTGGATCTCCGAACGTATAGGAAAGCTTATCTACCCACAGATTATCTCCATTCTCGAGCGTCGGATTCATGGAAGATCCATCTACTTTCGAGCGACAGCCGACAAAGTTAATAATAAAGTAACAAATCAAAACAACAATGCCAATATAAATAATCAGGCTCAAAAGCTCTTTCACAATGTTAATATCTTCTTTTTTCTGTACTTTCTTTTTTCTACGCTTCTTTCTTTTGCGTTCAATTGGATTTCCATCCTCGTCAAACGCCAGCTCCTCAGCTTCCTTTTCTGCCTGTTCCTCAACCGTTGCGCTCTCCTCAGCAACAACCTCTGATTCTTTTTCCTTTTTTTTACGCTTCTTTATCTTCTTTTTTTCTTTTTTCTCATCTATGTCCAGCTGTTCTTGTTCTGTTTTATCCTTCTTCAATTCTTCTATATTCTTTTCTGTCACATCTGTATTACTCATATCGAACATTCTCCTAATTTGTTATCGGAACCTCAAGGGTCATCTTACCGAGTCTTCCGCTTCGGAAATCATCCAGCAAAATACCGGCTGCCTTATCTAAGTCCGGTTCGTTCCCTTTCAGCAGACAAAGCCGTGCTTTTGCAATATCTGCCAGAATTTCAAAATCCTTACTATTTTGAATATCAATATCTATATTATACCTGTCTTTCAGTGCATTACAATAATTATTTTTTAAAAATTGTATGAACTTCAACGCAAGCTCGCTTTTTGCCAGTATTTCATCGTTGATGGAACCGACAAAAGCAAGCCGGATTCCAACCTCCTGGTCTTCAAATTTCGGCCACAGAATCCCAGGTGTATCGAGAAGCTCCACATCTTTCCCGATACGAATCCACTGTTTTCCTTTCGTAACGCCGGGCTTATTACCAACCTTCGTACACGATTTTTTGGCAAAGGAATTGATAAAGGTTGATTTACCCACATTCGGAATTCCGACAATCATTGCCCGAATCGGCCGGTTAATGATGCCTCTTTTGCGGTCTCGTTCGATTTTTTCCTTACACGCCTCACGAATCATATCTGTCACAGGCTTCATACCCGAATTTTTTCTCGAATCTATGCTTTGGACAAAAAATCCCTGATTTTTAAAATACATTTCCCAAAGTACCGTCTTTTTCGCATCTGCCATATCTGCCTTATTGAGCAGAATCATTCTTGACTTATTCGCAGCAAGCGCATCAATATCCGGATTTTTACTCGACAACGGTGTTCTTGCATCCAACAATTCGATTACGATGTCTATCAATTTTATATCTTCCTGCATCATACGCTTCGCTTTTGTCATATGACCGGGATACCACTGAATATTCATACTATTTTACCTTTCCTCTATCCTCTTTCGGGGAAATAACAGACACAACCTTTCCCGTTATTTCTGTCTTTGATATCTTTCCCACATTTGTATAGCGGCTGTCCTCACTGTTGTTCACGTTATCGCCTATCAGAAAATACTCATTATCTCCAAGCTTTATCTCCTCCGCGGCAATTCCGCTGATCTGAATCGTACTTTCAAACGGCAGATCTGTCAACCTCTCACCATTGATATACACATCTCCGTTGGATATGCGAATCGTCTCCTCCGGCAATCCGATTACGCGTTTTATATCATAATACCCATCTGAATTGACCTTGGAAAATGCAACGACATCATATCGTTTTATGTCTGAAAAACGATAGCACAGCTTGTTTACAACCACAACCTGTGAATCCGAAAGTGTCGGCTGCATAGACGGACCGACTACCGTCACCGTCTGAAAGCAAAATGTAACAAACGCATATCCAACTATCACAGCCACAAACACAAGCAGTACCCACCGCATGCAGGCCTGAAATACCCGGTTTAACCGGGTTCTTCTCTTGGATGCATGCCGGGACAGATTATGCCGGTCATAATAACTTTTCTGTTTCTTTGAACCCATAAGCCCATCGCTCCTTTGAAAGCTCTGTTAAAATAGGAAACCCCCAGATTCACGAATCTGGGGGCAAGTTTCCACTGTCTCTGCAAGTATTACTTTACAAGTTCCTTAACTTTAGCCTTCTTACCAACACGATCACGTAAGTAGTTAAGTTTTGCACGTCTTACCTTACCTCTACGGATAACCTCGATCTTCTCAATCGTCGGACTGTGAAGCGGCCATGTCTTTTCAACGCCAACACCGTTTGAATTTTTACGTACTGTAAATGTCTCACGGTTGCTTCCACCCTGTCTCTTCAATACAGTTCCCTCGAAAGCCTGAACTCTTTCTCTGTTACCCTCTTTAATCTTAGCGTATACCTTAACTGTATCGCCAACATTAAAATCCGGAACTTCCTGCTTCAACTGAGCTGTCTCAATGTTCTTGATAATTTCATTTGCACTTAATGCCATTTGTGTGACCTCCTACATATTTTAGACGTTCTTAATGCATCTGCACCAGAGGACCATCCCTATTTTCACAACCACATAAATATAACATAGGAAATGCAATAACGCAAGTTCTTTTTATATTTTTTCATAGAAAAATGTTTTCATGGATTGGAAACCGAGATCCTTTGCGCGTAGAATCTGCTCCGTACTTCCAATAAATAAAATGCCTTTTTCCGTTAAAGCTTTATGAAAGTTCCGATATACCTCATCCTTTGCCTCGTCCGTAAAATAAATCACGACATTCCGGCAGACAATCATATTGATATTTGTAAAATACTTATCCTTTAACAGATTGTGCTTTTTAAATTCTACACAGTCTTTAATCTGTTTATTCACTGCATAATGTGTAGCGTCCACCTTGGTAAAATATTTATTCAGATATTTCTCAGGCAAATCCGCCAGACTTTTGGACGGATACACACCTTCCTTTGCAAATGCAAGAACGTCCTCATCAATATCACTTGCGATAATACGAATCTTATCCGTCGGTATGTATTCCGATAGAATCATGGCAATGGTATACGGCTCGTCTCCGGTGGAACAAGCGGCACTCCAAATCGTAAGTCTGTCCCCATACTGCTTTCGCAAATACGGAATCATCTCCTTTTCGAAATTGATCCATTGCTGCGGGTTTCGATAAAACTGCGATACATTTATCGTCAGATAACTGACAAAGGTATGAAGCAGGGCTTCATCCTGCTTCATACCTTTGAAAAAACTCTCAAACCCGTCAAATCCTTTTCGGACTATCAAAGATTCTATTCTTCTCTTCATCTGGCGTTCCTTATAAAAATCTAAGTTAATATCTGTCAAAGCATAGACATCCCGCTTAAATTCTTCATACTGGTATGCCATGATGTTATTACTCCTCTTCTGCAGTTTCTTCAGAAACTTCTTCAGCAGCTTCCTCTGTCTGCAAAGCACGGATGCTTAAGCTGATCTTCTTCTCTGCTGCCTTGAAATCAACAACCTTGGCTGTAATCTCCTGACCAACCTTCAGAACATCCTCCGGCTTCTCTACGCGCTCTGTGGAAATCTGTGATACATGAAGTAATCCGTCTACGCCCGGCTCAAGCTCAATAAATGCACCAAAGCTTGCAAAACGAACAACCTTACCTGTTACTACATTGCCGACTGCATAATTCTCAGCAGCCTTTACCCATGGATTCTCATCCTCAAACTTCATGCTGAGCGCAATCTTCTCACCGTTGATATCCTTGATGAATGTCTTTACAGTATCTCCAACCTTCACAACACTGCCAGGGTTATTGACTCTTCCCCATGACATCTCTGAGATATGAAGAAGTCCGTCTACACCGCCTAAATCGATAAATGCACCAAACGGTGTAACATTCTTTACAGTACCTTCTACAACATCGCCAACCTGAATGCTGTCAAATAACTTCTTAGCAAGCTCTGCCTTCTTGGCAACAAGAAGCTGCTTTCTGTTACCGATGACTCTGCGCTTCTTCGGATTGAACTCTGTAAGTACAAACTCAACCTCCTGATCCTGATATTTTGTGAGATCCTTCTCAAAAACATCAGATACGAGACTTGCAGGGATAAATACCTTGCATTCATTTACAATTACATTCAAGCCACCGTCAACAACCTGTGTAACCTTACCGGTCAATACTTCGTTGTTATTGTAAGCCTCCTCAAGCTTATCATAGGACTCATCTGCAGCCACTCTCTTATAAGAAAGAAGTACCTGTCCTTCGCCGTCGTTTGTCTTGATTACCTTTACCTTAATCGGATCTCCCACATTGACAACGGTGGTCAAATCCAGATTCGGTGTACTTGAGTACTCGTTTCTGGTAACAACGCCGTCTGCCTTGTACTGGATATCCACGATAATCTCTTCCGGCTTAACTGCAATAACCTTTCCTTCAACAACGCTTCCAACCCGAATCTTTGTTCCATTCTCTTCGGACTGATTCAATAATTCTTCAAAGCTTAATTCTGACATACTGTCATGAACCTCCTTAATAATATGATTTGGGGTAGATGCCCCAGCTGTAATACCTACCCTCTTCGCGGATTCAATAACAGTCAAATCCAAGTCAACGAGTGTCTGAATATAGTAAGTTTTGTCACATTCTTTGTGACAGATCTCATACAGTTTCTGTGTATTCGAACTATTCTTACCACCAATCACTATCATGGTATCAACATCAGCTGCAAGTTCCCTTGCTTCTCTCTGTCGTTCCTCGGTAGCATTACATATGGTATTATAAACAAAGACATTATATCCTTTATTTCGAAAAAATTCAACTATATCTTGAAATTTTACGTCATTAAATGTCGTTTGGGACACAATATACACATTTTTTTCAAGTAAATGCAGTTTTTCCTGTGCCTGTTCCACCGAATTTACGATAACGGGTTCTCTCGAACACCATCCCTTTATGCCTAAAACCTCCGGATGATTTTCATCTCCGACAATGACGATACAGTGTCCTTTTTCGCTTTCCTCCGCCACAATCCGGTGTATCTTTTTTACAAAGGGACAGGTGGCATCAACAATTGTAAACCCAAGTGCTTCAAGCTGTCTGTAAACCTGCTCGCCGACACCGTGGGAGCGAATAATAATCTTTGCATCGTTTATTTCGGAACCATCGCCGGATTTGTTAACCTCTGCCATAGCTTCCACATCTTTTTCAGACAAAGAATGGACACCCTTTTCCTCTAAGTCACGCACCACTTCTTCATTATGAATAATCGGTCCATATGTGTAAACCGTTCCGGCATCCTGTTCGTTTATTTGCTCGTAGACCAAATTGACTGCACGCTTCACACCAAAGCAAAAGCCTGCAGTTTTCGCAATCTTTATATCTCTCATAATCACACCTTTTGCACCGACATCTATACCTGCGGAATCCGTGCGCATATTTCGTCCACAACCTCATCGATTGTCATATCCGATGAATCTAAGAAATAGGCATCCTCCGCCTGTGTAAGCGGTGCAATCTCCCGGTGCATATCCTGATAATCCCGCGCTTCGATATCCCGCTTAATCTCTTCTAAGTCCGCAGATACACCCTTAGAAATGAGCTCATCATATCTGCGTTTTGCTCTTGTAGAAGCAGAAGCTGTCAGATAGATCTTTACCTCGGCATTCGGTAAGACAAACGTACCGATATCTCTTCCATCCATCACAACGTCCTGCGTCCTTGCCAAATCGCGCTGCAAATCGAGAAGCTTATCCCTGACCGCCTGCTTGGTTGCGACATTGGATGCCATATTTCCGACAGCCTCCTGCCGTATTTCCTTTGATACGTTTTTCCCATTCAGGATAACCTGCTGCTCTCCGTTTTCATATTTGATTTCCACGGAAATTGCGGAAAGCGCCAGCATTACATGGGCAGAATTTTCGATATCCACACCTTCGTTCATAAAATAAAGTCCGATTGCACGATACATTGCTCCGGTATCCACATAAATGTATCCATTCTTTTTGGCAACCATTTTTGCAACCGTGCTTTTTCCGGCGCCTGCCGGTCCGTCAATTGCTATATTCATAATTTCTACCTCATTTCTTTTTTTATTCAAATGCAGCGGCGGCAGCCGCAGCCGTACTCCATGCAATCTGAAGATTAAAGCCGCCTGTAAGCGCATCCACATCTAAAACTTCACCGATAAAGAAAAGTCCCTGTATGGATTTAGACTCCATCGTCTTCGGATTTATTTCTTTCACATGGATACCGCCCTTTGTAATAATGGCCTCATCGTAGCCTCGCAAACCGGTCACGTGCAGACGCAAATTTTTGATTATATCCACAAGCCTTCCACGTTCTTCCTTTGTCACGGCATTTACCTGTTTGTACACGTCTATGCCGGTACATGCAAGTATAATCGGAATCAGGTTCTTAGGAAGCAGGTCATCAAGCGCATTTCGAATCTGTTTATTTTTATTTTGTGCGAAATCCCGCAGGATTCGCGCATCAAGCTGTTCCACCGACAACGCCGGTTTCAAATCAATCAAGACTAAAAGCGGCTCCTTAATAAAACGCCCTGCGTAAGCAGAAGCCGATAAGACAAGCGGGCCACTGATACCGAAATGGGTAAACAGCATCTCCCCCTGTTCCTTGTACAAAAGCTTATCCTTGTTTTTCTTTTTTGTATAACAGGCAAGCGTGACATTTTTAAGGGACAGCCCCATTAGATCCTTACAAAACGATTCCTTAATTTCAAACGGGACAAGAGAAGGCACACATTCCGTAACCGATATGCCAAGCTCCTTTGCAAACCGCATACCATCGCCTGTGGAGCCTGTTCTCGCGTAGGAAAGGCCCCCGGTTGCTACAATCACCCGATCATACGCTTCCTGTCTTGTTTTCCCGGACGCATCCGTATATTCGATACCTTTTATGCATCTTCCGGTCTCTCCTACGGTCTCAAGCAGCTTTGTAACTGTGTGGTTCAGACAGATTGTAACACCATATCTGCGCATCTCATCCTCCAGACATCGAATCACATCAGAAGAATGGTCTGACTGCGGAAAGACCCGGTTACCGCGCTCGGTTTTAAGCTGCAATCCATTTTGTTCAAAATGAGAGATTACATCCTCCGCCGAAAAAGCATGAAATGCACTGTACAAAAATTTGGGATTACTGACTACGTTTTTTAACAGCGTATCGACATCTGTATCATTTGTCAGATTACATCTGCCCTTCCCGGTTATAAACAGCTTCTTCCCAAGCTTTTCGTTTTTTTCATACAGGGTAACATCCTCTCCCTTTTTTCCAAGCAGAGACGCTGCAAACATCCCGGCTGCGCCACCGCCGACTATGGCAACCTTCATTATCTCTCAAACCTCTTCAAATCTTTTTTCTTCATGATAAGCAAAAGCGGTTCGCCTTCCTTTAACGGTTCGTCCGGATCCATTGCAATGTTGAACTCCTCTCCCTGAATGACAGCAACCACATTCACCTTATATTCTTTACGTAAGTTCAACTCCCGCAGAGTCTTACCGACCCATTCCGGCTTTGGCATGAGCTCTACAAGGCTCGTGCTGTCTGACAAATCAAAATAATCCACAAAATGCTCGGATAAAAGCTTGTGTGAGAGGCGCATTCCCGATTCCTTCTCCGGATATACCACCTTGTCTGCTCCGATTCTTGAAAGAATACTTCCCATCATCTCATCCTTTGCCTTTGCGATAACAAGCGGAACCCCAAGCTCTTTCGCTGACATAACACTCATGATGCTCGGCTCTAAGCGGTCTGACATTGCAACAACAACTGCATCCATATTGGAAAGCCCTGCATCCCGAAGTGCTTCCATATCGCATACATCCACATTCATGGCACAGGTTACCCGGTCGGCAATGTCATTGATTTTCTCATTATTATTATCAATTACCATAACATCTGCTCCACTTCGATAAAGCTCTGTTGCGATACTCTCCCCAAATCTTCCTAATCCGATAACTGCAACTGATTTATTCATATTTCCCTCCAATTCTAATATTTTTCCAATAATTTTTAACTTACTATGATTTCTGCTTCGGAATAGTGTACGGAATTCTTATTTCCAGCTCTCTGTCCGAAAAAGATAAACATCGTAATCGGGCCCACTCTTCCGAGGTACATACATATAATAATCAAAATCCGTCCAAATGTATTCAATAACGCGGTTACATCCCTCGATAATCCAACTGTTGCAATCGCGCTGGCGACTTCAAACGCACCATCCGCGAGTGGCAAATGGTTGGTTACAAGCAATAAAACTGTGAATATCAAAAATACAAGACCACTGATTGTCACAACTGCAAGTGAACGGCGTATCAAAAAAGGATTTACGGTTTTTTTTGCTACAACCGTCTCGTTTCTGCCTTGAATCACAGAGTTTACGGCAAGCAGTAACACGGCGACCGTCACGGTTTTGATTCCACCTGCGGTACCAACCGGAGAACCGCCGATTATCATATAGACAAGGCTTACCAAAACCGAAGAATCCGTAAGTCCGCTCTGACTTATGGCAGCAAATCCGGCAGTACGAAGTGTAACGGATTGGAAAAATGCATTTAAAAGTTTATGAGGAAATGACATATTTCCGAGTGTCTGCGGATTATTATATTCAAACAGAAGTGTAAGGATCATGCCGGATACAATAAGCGAAGCGGTCATAACCAAAACA
Organism: Wujia sp.; assembly: GCA_051879935.1. Classification (GTDB taxonomy): domain Bacteria; phylum Bacillota; class Clostridia; order Lachnospirales; family Lachnospiraceae; genus Coprococcus_C. The sequence goes on along the minus strand of JBJEMZ010000202.1, from coordinate 14,464 downwards.
ATCTTCGTGTGTATTTTCAAATTTTTTCCGAAATTTTTTAACGCAATCTCTTTGTTCCTTACTTTTTTAAATACATCTACAAAGTCCCACCAGACAACAAATCCGATACCGCCGGACACGATAAGAAATGCGGATGTAAACAACACCAGCGGCGAAGTAGAAAATGACATCAGGCTGTCCGGACCTAATATATCAATCCCGGCATTGCAAAAAGCAGATATCGCATTGAAGACGGAATACCATATTCCGCGTGGAACGCCAAAACGAGGGATAAACGCTATCATATACAAGCATGCCCCAATTGCCTCGACAAGTAACGTTCCCTTTATTACTTTTTTCACAAACACAACCATTCCGCGCATGCTGTTTAAGCCAAACGAATCCTGAATCATCATGCGGTTGCGTAGACTGAACTTTCGATTTAAGACAAGCATGACAACGGATGTCAGTGCAACAATCCCAAGACCGCCTAGCTGAATCAAGATTAAAATTACCACTTTTCCAAACAGAGACCAATAGGAAAAGGTTGGAACAACTACCAGTCCTGTTACACAGACAGAGGTAGTCGAGGTAAACAATGCCGTGAGATAATCGGATTGCCCCGATACCGTCGCGACTGGAAGTGCAAGGAGTGCCGAACCAATTAAAATCGTTGCAAGAAAACCAAGTAAAATCTTGGTGGTTGTTCGCATCTGCCTTTTTTCTGTTTTTGTTTTCTTTTTTTCTATATCTTCCATAATTAAATGTGCTCCAATGATTATTTTCAGGAAAGAAATAATAAGGCGGAGAAAAAGCTCTCCGCCTTTTTGACCCTGAATGTCCGATTAAACCGGATATGTCTTATTCTCTGTATTTGCGACTGTAGAATCTACACCCGTCTGCTGTGCTTCTCTGTATTTGAAGAACTCGGTTGCAACCTGTGGGAACAGCGCATAAGAAAGCACATCCTCATCCTGCTGCTTATACTGTGCGATTTCTTTCTCAAATTTCTGGAGAGAAGGCTCCAAATCATCGGCCGGACGATAGGTGATCGGCTCTGTCATACCAAGACTGTCAAGTGCCTTCTTCTGTACCTCTGCATTTACAGGTAAGGTTGTCTTACCATACTTACCAACTAACAGGTCCTTTGACTCCTTTGTAAGTGTCTTATATCTTTCACCCATAACAACGTTCAAAACAGCCTGTGTACCAACAATCTGAGAGGATGGTGTTACAAGTGGAATCTCACCAAAGTCCTTACGAACACGTGGAATCTCCTCTAATACTTCATCATACTTATCCTCAGCCTTCATCTCTTTCAACTGGGAAACCATGTTGGAAAGCATACCACCCGGAACCTGATACAAAAGTGTCTTGATATTAACTCCCATTACCTTCGGGCTTAAGAGTCCTGAATCAAGCCACTGTTCACGAAGCGGACGGAAATGATCGGCAATCTCTGCAAGAAGATTCTGATCAAAGCCCGGATCATACTCCGTTCCTTCAAATGCCTTTGCCATAACCTCTGTAGCCGGCTGAGATGTACCCATTGCAAGCGGTGACATCGCTGTATCGATAATGTCACAGCCAGCCTCAACTGCCTTCATGTAAGTCATGGAAGCAACACCGGATGTATAATGTGTATGAAGCTGAATCGGAAGCTTGGTTCCTTCCTTCAATGCCTTTACAAGCTTCGATGCCTCACTCGGAACAAGAAGACCTGCCATATCCTTGATACAGATAGAATCTGCACCCATCTCTTCTATATTCTTCGCAATATTTTTCCAATAATCCATGGTATACGCATCACCAAGTGTATAGGAAAGTGCAACCTGTGCATGTCCTTTTTCCTTGTTGGCAGCCTTTACTGCTGTCTCAAGGTTACGGATATCATTCAAACAGTCAAAGATACGGATAATATCAATACCGTTTGCAATACTCTTCTGTACAAAGTACTCTACAACGTCGTCTGAATACGGGCTATAACCCAGAATATTCTGACCACGGAACAACATCTGAAGCTTTGTATTCTTGAATCCGTCACGGAGCTTACGTAATCTGTCCCATGGGTCTTCCTTTAAGAAACGGAGACAAGCATCAAAGGTTGCACCGCCCCAGCACTCAACTGAGTGATATCCAACCTTATCCATCTTATCAATAATCGGCAACATCTGCTCTGTTGTCATACGGGTTGCAATCAGAGACTGATGTGCGTCACGCAATACAGTTTCGGTAATCTTTACCGGTCTCTTTTCCTCTGCCATTTATTTTAACCTCCTTATTATTCGAATTTCACTATACACCAAAGATTGCCAGGAATGTTCCGGCAGCAACCGCTGTACCGATAACACCTGCAACGTTTGGTCCCATGGCATTCATGAGAAGGAAGTTTGTAGGATCTGCCTCTGCACCGACCTTCTGGGAAACACGCGCTGCCATAGGAACAGCCGAAACGCCTGCTGAACCAATCAAAGGATTTACCTTACCCTTTGTCACCTTACACATAACCTTGCCAAACAACACACCCGCCGCCGTACCAAACATAAATGCAATCATACCGAGTGCAACAATTTTTAATGTACTAAGCTTCAAAAAAGCATCTGCACTTGTGGTAGCACCAACGGAAGTACCAAGCAAAATAACAACGATATACATGAGCGCATTACTTGCGGTCTCTGTCAGCTGCTTTACAACACCACACTCACGGAACAGATTTCCGAGCATGAGCATACCGACAAGCGGTGCAGTTGTAGGCAGGATTAATACTACTACAAGGGTAACAATAATCGGGAATAAAATCTTCTCCAATTTTGTAACCGGACGAAGCTGAGCCATCTTAATCTTACGCTCCTTCTCAGTTGTAAGAAGCTTCATAATCGGTGGCTGAATAACCGGAACCAATGCCATATACGAATATGCGGCAACAGCAATCGGTCCCATCAGGGTTCCGCCCATACCAAGCTTTCCTGCAAGGAAAATGGATGTCGGTCCGTCCGCACCACCGATGATGGAAATCGCTGCTGCTTCCTTTCCGTTGAATCCCATAAGGAATGCAAGGAAGTATGCGGAATAGATACCAAACTGCGCTGCTGCACCAAGGAGAAAGCTCTTTGGATTGGCAATCAGCGGTCCAAAGTCGGTCATGGCACCTACACCCATGAATATCAGAGATGGCAGGATACTCCACTCATCCAACAAATAGAAATAATGTAACAATCCACCTTCTTCGATAATACCCGGGAACATATTTACCAGGAACATACCGAAGGAGATTGGAACCAAAAGCAATGGTTCAAAGCCCTTCACGATTGCAAGATACATGAAGAAGCACGCAATCAGAATCATCAGATAATGCTTCCATGTCAAAGTTGCAAATCCTGTCTGGAGAGCCAGATTTTTTAATACATCTGCAAAACTACTCACTTATGTTTACCTCCTGTTTTTCTAGGAACAAGTCTCATACAAATTAGTTCATTGTAGCAAGTACATCGCCTGCTTCAACAGCATCACCTGCTGCTACATTGATGCTTGCAACTGTTCCGTCTTCCGGAGCAACGACATCATTTTCCATCTTCATCGCCTCAAGAACGAGGATTACATCACCCTTCTTTACAGATGCGCCAACATTTGCTTTTACATTCAAAATCTTACCAGGCATCGGTGCAGATACTGTGATAGAACCAGCGCCAGCTGCCGGTGCCGGTGCTGCAGGTGCTGCTGCAGGTGCCGGTGCTGCGGCCTTTGCTACAGGTGCCGGTGCTGCTGCAGGTGCCGAGCCTGCGCCTAATTCCTCAACTGCTACATCATAAGCTGTACCATTTACAGTGATTCTATAATTCTTCATAATATATTTTCCTCCTAAATTTCCGATTATTATCTTGCACGTCGAATAGAACGTACAACCAGCGTATCCTTACTTACAGCGCCATTTCCAGCCTGTCCTGCTGCCGCATAAATCGCTGCGGTAATGACTGCCACAAGCTCCGCATCATCCATAAGATTCTTCTCTGCAGCCGGTGCTGCTACAGGTGCTGCAGGTGCCGGTGCTGCTTTTGCAGGCTCATCCTTCTTCAAATCCTCAAGCTTTGGCTTCTTTGCAAACAAAGCCGGAAGGAATTTGAACAGAGAGATGATAAATGAGATGAATATCAATACGATAAATACGGTACCCATACCAATCAGAGTATTCAAACCAGCCTGCTTAATCAACTCGGATTTTGAATAAACCGCTGACACAACCATCTCTTCCGGAAGATATTCATACACGCCCTGCATCTCGGACGCAATGCCCTGCTCTACAATATCATCAATACTCGAATAATAATCTCCATATGTTTCAAAGAAAGCTTCCTCCGAACCAAAATATGTGATCATCTCATTTCGAATTGCTTCTTTGTCATAATTTTTCATTACCTGTGCTAACTGTATATAATAGTCAGGATTTTCTACAAATTTTATTGTGATTTCCACATCTCTGTTTTCCGCTTTATTTGTCACGGTGACAGATACCGAATCCGCAGCATTTTCAATCTTATAATTGACATTGGATAAGTCCATACCAACGCCACTGATATAAGGTGAATAATCCTGGAATTCACCAACCTTATCTGTTTCTCTTGCCTGTTTGATACCCTTAACCGCGGACTGTTCAAACGCGGTTCCGTCTGAGATGTAATAATCTGCAAATTCATCACTGACATCCTTGTACTGATTAAACAGATACATCGTGTCAATTACAATCTGACTCTCATCATAATCAAACGGTTTTTCTACCTCATTGCTACAAGCCGACAGAGAGAACATAACAGCCAACATGGAAATCAGAATTAATATTTTTTTCTTCATTTCATTGTCTCCTTATACTGCTCCGTGCTTCTTAAATGGTCTTTCCTCATTTTTTGTGGCAAGCATCTCAAATGCTGCAATCACACGTTTTCTCGTCGCATCCGGCTCGATGATATCATCGATATAACCACGCTTTGCTGCGGCAAGTGCACTTGACTGAAGCTCTGTATATGTCTTTTTCTTCTCGGCAATCACAGAAACCTTATCCTCCGCTTGGGCAATTTCTTTCTCATACATAATCTTAACTGCCATCTCCGGATCCATCGTTCCAATCTTTGCACATGGCCATGCATATACCATATCAGCTCCGATTGCCTTGGAATTCATAATTGTATAAGCAGTTCCAAATGCATCACCCATAACTACCGTTACCTTTGGAACAGTTGCGGAAGCATATGCATATGTAAGCTTTGCTGCTGCATCTGCGATGGTTCTTTCATTGGAAACGGTTGCAACAAATCCTTTTGCATTAACAAGGGTCAATACCGGAATATTAAATGCATCACAGAATTTTACAAAATCAGCCGCAATATAGGCTCCACTTGTTGAAAGAAGGTCTCCGCCATCATTTACCTGATTAGCAACACATCCGACGGTTACGCCGTTCAGCTTGATAAGACCGAGGACCATATCCTTTGCATAATCCTTCTTAATCTCTACAAACACGTTGTTATCTGCGATATTCTGCAAAACCGCTCTTGCGTCCTTTGCGAAACCATCCAGATTCGGAATAATACGGTTCAAATCGTCTGCACAATCTGCCTCCGCATAATCCATATTATTATCCGGGAGCATATCTACCAGATTGCGAATCTCTGCCAATGTAGTCGCATCATCCTCATATACACCATCAATCAATGAGGAATTCTTGCTCAGATAATCTGCGGAAGCTGTATCAAGCTTTGCCTGATAGTTTCCATCCAATGCGTTCGGGCTGTTTACAAAAAGCTTACCACCCTCTGCTGTCATAAATGTAAAGTCTGTAAGCGTCGGAATCAGTGCAGCGCCACCGCCACATGTTCCAAAAATTGCAGTAACCTGTGGGATCACTCCGGATGCAAGTGTCTGCTTTAAGTAAACCTCACCAAATGCATTTAAAGCATCGGTTGCCTCCTGCAGTCTTAATCCTGCACAGTCAATCAATCCGATAACCGGTGCACCAACCTTCATCGCCATGTCATAAATCTTTGCAATTTTCTTAGCGTGCATCTCACCGATTGCACCGCCAAGTACGGTTGCGTCCTGGCTATATACATAAACCAGCTTTCCGTTGATGACACCATATCCGGTTATTACACCATCTTTTGGAGTATCATTTTCCTGCATGTTAAAATCCGTGCTTCTGGCTGTTACATACGCACCGACTTCAACAAAGCTTGCTTCGTCAAGCAAAGAAGAAATTCTGTCACTTGCTGACAACGTAAGTTTGTTACTCATTTTAAGCCCTCCACTTTTATTTATTATGGGTTTTCCGATTAGAAACCCAATTTCTTCCGATTGTAATTGTATATCTTTTCATGTTTGAAATCAAGTAAAAATAGCATTCTTTGTCATAAAATAAAAAAACCCGCAAACAGCCTTCTATGTATAAGCCTGTTGCAGGTTTTTCTAAATATTTATAATTCTATTATCCGAAAACGACTATTTTGTCTCCGAAAGCACACCCTTATTTTTCATCAGGTAATCAAGCAGCGAAATAATTGTAAGCGCTAATGACAGATAGATCAGTGCCATCTCAATCATATGCACGACACTTCCGCCAAAGTCACAAATCAGCACAATCACCATAACCATCTGGCAGACAGTCTTGATTTTGCCCCACCAGCCCGCAGCAATCACAATTCCGTTATCTGACGCAACGAGACGAAATCCGCTTATTATAAATTCTCTGGCGATAATGATTATGACAACCCATGCAGGAATCCGTCCCAGGTCAATCAGCGCAATCATGGCAGAACAGACAAGGAGCTTATCGGCAAGCGGATCCATAAATTTGCCGAAATTTGTTACTAAGTTATATTTTCTAGCAATCTTGCCATCCAGCATATCTGTGAGACTGGCAATGCAAAACAGTGCAAGCGCAATCCATTTCCCCGCCGGAATGCCCGGAACCATCAGGGCAACCAGGAAAAAAGGAATCATGCACATGCGCAATACGGTTAATTTATTCGGTAAGTTCATCAACGATACCTCCAATCATATCATAAGGTCCTGCTTTTTCAATCCGGACATCCACAATCTGTCCGGACATCAGTTCATAATCACATGAAACAAATACCATGCCGTCCACCCCCGGCGCATCCCGGTAGGTTCTCCCAACATATACATCATCCTCCGCCGAATACCCTTCTATGATAACCGGCATGGCCTTCCCGACAAATGTCTCATTTTTATCAAGGGAAATCTCCTGCTGCAGCTCCATAATATCATCTCTCCACTGCTCGGCAAGGGATTCCGGAACCTGATGTTCAAAGGAAGCTGCAGGTGTACCGTCCTCACGGGAGTACGTAAAAACGCCGACCCGGTCAAGCTCCTCCGTATCCAAAAATGCAAGCAAAGCCTCATGCTCCTCCTGCGTCTCTCCCGGAAATCCGGTAATCAGCGATGTGCGGATTGCAATGTCCGGTGCCGCATCCCGAAGCTTCTTTATCACTGCTTCAATCGACTGTTTATTTGTGCGCCGCCCCATCCGTTTTAAGATTGCATCCTCAGTGTGCTGAAGCGGCATATCGATATAATGCACGAGCTTTGGTTCTGTCCGGAAGCAATCAATCAGCTCATCATAGATTTCCTCCGGATAACAGTAAAGCAGGCGAATCCACTGAATCCCCTCAATCTCCGCAAGCTTAGAAATCAACTCGTGCAGCTTCTTCTCCCCATACAGATCCTTTCCGTAACAGGTTGTCTCCTGTGCCACAAGTACAAGCTCGCAGATTCCCTGGGATGCCATATACTTTGCCTCCCGAAGAAGCTGTTCCATCGGAACACTCCGGTATCTTCCCCGGATTGAAGGAATCACGCAATAGGTACAGCATTTGTCACAGCCCTCTGCAATCTTTAAGTATCCCATAAATGTACCGGATGTAATCACCTTATCTGACTCCGATATGACTGCCAGACGATTGATATCCTCATATAGACAGACTGCGCCGCCCTTACCGGATGCATCTTCCTCCTCCAGGGCATGAATCACATCCAATATCTTATCAAAGCCAGTTGTACCAAGGCACGCATCAATCTCCGGAATCTCCTCGCAGATTTCATCCTTAAACCGCTCTGCCAGACATCCGGCCACAATCAGATATTTCAATCTGCCGGCTTTCAGCTTTGCCATCTCCAGAATCGTATTGATACTCTCCTCCATGGCGTCTTTTATAAAACTGCATGTATTGACAATGACAATATCTGCCTGCTGCTCATCATTTGTAATATTGTAATTGTGTTTCGCAAGCAGACCAAGCATTGCCTCACTGTCACACAAATTTTTGTCACATCCAAGTGACACCATCAGAATATTCATACGAAATAAAACTCCTACTTATAAATTCATCAGCGCAGACTCCACGCAATTGTTCATAAGCATGGCAATCGTCATCGGACCAACGCCTCCCGGCACCGGTGTAATGGCTCCCGCCACCGGCTCCACCGAATCAAAATCAACATCTCCGCAAAGCTTGTTGTTCTCATCCCGGTGAATACCGACATCAATCACGGTTGCACCCGGTTTCACATAAGATGCATCAATCATCTTCGGTCTTCCGATTGCTACGACCAAAATATCTGCCTGCTTACAGATTTCTTTTATATTCTTTGTTTTTGAATGGCAGATTGTCACGGTTCCGTTTTCACGAAGCAGCAAAATAGACATCGGCTTACCGACGATATTACTTCTTCCTATCACAACACAATGTTTTCCCTCTATCTCAATATCTGAACGCTTCAAAAGCTGGATAATTCCGGCCGGCGTGCATGATACAAAGCCCTGTTTTCCGATACAGAGGGAACCGACGCTCTCCGGATGGAATCCGTCCACATCCTTCTTCGGTGAAATCGCATTGATGATTTTTTCTTCATTGATATGCTTTGGAACCGGAAGCTGTACTAAGATTCCATGTACCGTATCATCTGCATTTAAATCTGCAATAATCGAAAGCAGTTCCTCCTCCGTCGTTTCCTCCGGAAGCTCAAATGCTCTTGACTCGATTCCGATATAGGCACACGCCTTCTTCTTATTTCCCACGTATACGGTGGATGCCGGATCATTTCCAACCTGAATCACTGCAAGGCAGATCTCGGTTCCCTCCGCCTTCAGTTTTGCCACCTTTTCTTTCAATTCATCTTTTATCTGCTGTGATATTTCTTTTCCGTTAATTAACTTTGCCATGTTATCTCCTTTTTGTAAATCACAATCCTGCTAACAAATCCGCCATTAGAATAAGCCATGTGTCACGCCGTTATCATCCACGTAGATGCGCTCCGCAGCCGGTACCTTCGGGAGTCCCGGCATTGTCATGATGGCTCCGGTAATGGCAACCACAAATCCGGCGCCCGCACTTACATATACCTCACGGATATTGACTGTAAATCCGGTTGGTCTTCCAAGCTTCTTCGCATCATCCGAAAGAGAATACTGATTCTTTGCCATGCAGACCGGCATGTTCGAAAATCCCATCTCCTCAATCTTGTCGATTGCACGGGATGCCTCAGCACTGTAGGATACGCCGTCCGCACCATAGATTTTCTTTGCAACAGTTTCAATCTTTTCACGGATAGACAGTGAATCCTCATATAATACCTTGAAATCGCTCTTTTTTGTTTCCAATGTATTTAACACTGCCTGTGCAAGCTCGATACCGCCTTCGCCGCCTTTTTCCCATACATTTGCAAGTGCGAAGTCACAACCGCGCTTCTCACAGAATTCGCGTACAAAGGCAAGCTCCGCATCGGTATCTGAAACAAAACGATTGAGTGTCACTACAACCGGAACTCCATAAAGCTGCAGGTTCTCGATATGCTTTTCCAGATTGACGATTCCTTTTGCAAGCGCATCCAGATTCTCTGTTCCAAGCTCCGCCTTCGGAACGCCACCGTTATATTTTAATGCACGGACAGTTGCAACTAAAACAACCGCATCCGGCTTTAAGCCTGTCATACGGCATTTAATATCAAAGAATTTTTCAGCACCGAGGTCTGCACCAAAACCTGCCTCGGTAATTACATAATCTGCAATTTTAAGTGCAGTCTTTGTAGCACGCACGGAGTTACATCCATGTGCGATGTTTGCAAATGGTCCGCCATGTACCAATGCCGGTGTATGCTCCAGTGTCTGAATCAGATTCGGCTTGATTGCATCCTTCAAAAGTGCCGTCATGGAGCCAACGCAGTTCAACTGCCCTGCAGTTACCGGCTCGTTGTCCACATCATATGCAACAATAATCCGGGATAACCGTTCCTGCAAATCATGAATATCGGTTGCAAGACAAAGAATCGCCATAATCTCCGAAGCAACCGTGATAACGAATCCATCCTCACGCATCACACCATCGCCTTTTTTCCCAAGTCCGACAATAATATTACGAAGTACTCTGTCATTCATATCCAGACAACGTTTAAATACAATTCGTTTCGGATCAATACGCAGACTGTTTCCCTGATGGATATGATTGTCCATTACCGCAGCCAGCAGATTATTGGCAGAAGTAATCGCATGGAAATCTCCGGTAAAATGAAGATTCAGATCCTCCATCGGGACAACCTGGGAATAACCGCCGCCTGCTGCACCACCCTTTACGCCAAAGCACGGACCAAGAGACGGCTCACGAAGCGCGATAATCGCCTTTTTTCCAAGCTTGCACATAGCCTGTCCAAGCCCGACGGTAACAGTCGTTTTTCCTTCTCCTGCAGGTGTGGGATTGATGGCTGTCACAAGAATCAGCTTTCCATCCGGATTTTCCTTTACGGAATTCATGTATTCATCGGATAACTTTGCCTTGTATTTTCCATACAGTTCCAAATCATCTTCTGTGATTCCAAGTGATGTTCCTACCTCTTTAATCGGCAGCATCTCTGCCTGCTGTGCAATCTCAATATCTGTAAGCATACTCTTTTGTCTCCTTTTCTTTTTTTGCCTTTTTATATGTTATAAATATTGCTCCACATAATTCTCGAATTCTTCCATGCTCATCAAAACCTTTCTCGGCTTTGTTCCTTCCTCCGGACCGACAACGCCCGCATCGGAAAGCTGATCCATAATTCTCGCTGCACGGTTAAATCCGATTTTATACACTCTCTGCAGCATACCAATCGACGCTTTGTCTTTTCCGATTATGAATTTACCGGCATCCACAAAGTAATCATCGTATTCCGACTCTGCCGAAGCCGTGCCGCCTGCGCTTCCCACCTTTGCATTTGCAATTTCGTTGGATATCGCCTCGTCGTACTGAACCTCACCGCTTTGTTCTTTTAAGAAATCAACGACATTTGCGATTTCTTCATCTGAAAGAAATGCGCCCTGTACACGAACCGGTTTCGGATATCCGGTTGGATAAAACAGCATATCGCCTTTTCCAAGCAGCTTCTCCGCACCATTCATATCAAGAATCGTCCGGGAATCCACACCGGAGGAAACTGTCATGGCAATTCTCGAAGGCACATTTGCCTTGATCAGTCCCGTAATGACGTCAACCGATGGTCGCTGGGTAGCAATTACAAGGTGAATACCTGCCGCACGGGCAAGCTGTGACAGCCGGACAATCGCATCCTCTACCTCACCATGTGCCACCATCATCAAATCAGCAAGCTCGTCTACAATAATCACAATCTGAGGTAGCTTCTTTAATTCCTCATTGCCCTCCTCAAGCCCTGTGACACTTTTTACTTTTTCATTATAGCCCTGCAGATTACGGACATTATATTGTGCAAACAGCTGATACCTGTTTGTCATCTCAAGGACAGCCCAGTTTAATGCACCTGCCGCCTTTTTCGGATCCGTCACAACCGGAATCAGCATATGGGGAATCCCGTTATAAATACTCAGCTCCACCTGTTTCGGATCTACCATGATAAGCTTTACGTCATCCGGTTTTGCCTTGTACAAAATACTCATAATGAGTGTATTGATACAGACGGATTTACCGGAACCGGTAGCACCCGCGATTAAAAGGTGTGGCATCTTGGCGATATCTGCCACCACGACCTGTCCACTGATATCCTTACCCACCGCAAATGCGATGTTGGACGGAAAGTTCTTGAAGCTGTCGGATTCCAGAAGCTCTCTGAAATATACCGCCTGACTTTCTTTGTTCGGTACTTCGATTCCGACTGCCGGTTTCCCCGGTATCGGTGCCTCGATACGAATATCCGCAGCCGCAAGATTCAGCTTGATATCATCTGCAAGATTTGTGATTTTGGAAACCTTGACGCCCTGCTCCGGCTGAAGCTCATATCTCGTAACGGACGGACCACAGCTATAATCGGTAATCGTCACATTCACTCCGAAATTCTCGAGCGTGCTCTTCAATTTCATCGCCGTCTCCCGAACAGATGCCTCATTGGATTTTCCGCTCTTTCCCTTTCCACTCTTTAACAGATTAAGCGGTGGGAACTTATACGGAACAGCCGGTTTTTCTTCCATCGTCTCCTGGATTGTCTCGGCAATACTGTCCCGGGCTTCGAGCATCTCCTGTTCGGATTCCTTTGTTTTTCTCGGTTTACGCTTTACTGTCTCCTGCGCAGCCTGCTCTGTTCCTTCCTGCATGAGTTCCTGTGCTGTCATCGACGGCGCATCCTCCTGTGCTGATGCACTCTCCGCAAACTCCGGCTTGTCAAAGAAATCTACACTTCTGGTATTCTTTTTCTTCTTTAATAAATCGATATCCACATATCCGTCTGCCACATCCTTTGCATCCTGCAGTGTCAGATTCGGATTAAACAAGTCTTCCGGAGGAAGTGGCTTTAGTTCATGTACTTCCTCTCCTTCCACCCGCTTGTTCTTTACTTTCTTCTTTTTCTTCTTCGATGTATCCGATTGTGATTGCTGCTCTACACGGATATTGTCAAGCTTGGTCCGTCGTTTCATCTCCAGCGCAACCTCCGGGTCATACTCCTCCTCATCATCCTCATACAAAGCATTATAACGATTTTTAAATCGGTTCCCACGATCTTTCACCGTCTCTACGATTGATACATCCATCACAACAATGATGCCGATAATAATCAGCAGGGCAATCACGATGATGGCTCCCGGCTTTCCAATCAGATTATACAGTATGACAAGCATTCCTCCGAGCAGGAATCCGCCGCCCTTTTTCTCGGTAGAACCCATGTCGTATAAGAGCTTTGCCGTCATATCCTTTGCACCCGCCGAAAGCTGACAGATAAAGGCTGCCGCAACGATAAACAGACCGACACACAGCACGCGTTTTACAACCTTTTTCTTTGCGCCGTTTGACAGTAAAAATGCAGATGCAAGAAATACATAGAGTGGAAGCACATACTCTACCACACCAAACACACCGAACATAAACTTGGCAAAAAAGTTTCCGACTACGCCACACCATCCAAAATTGCTGATAAAGAAAAATGTACAGACAGCCAGGCAGATAAACAGATGAATCTCGTCTCTTCTCGCCTGTTCCTTCGCAAGCTGCTGTTTCGTCTTTCTTCCGGATGAATTTCCGGTTTTTGCTTCCGGTTTTGCCACCTGTCTGCTTCCTGTATCTTTTTTGTATGTACTACGATTGTTCGTCGCCACGATACACGCTCCTTCTCCCAAACTGTTTCTTTTCATAACCTTCGGCACACTTGCATGGATGCGAAATCCGTCATCCATGCATTCCGGCCAAAGTTTTATCATTTCAAATGCTCATACTGCTCTATTTTACTATTTTTCTTGGCATTTATCAAGTCATATAAACAATTCATCGCTGTGTGGATTCCACCCATGCGGTCAATAATCCCAACCTCAACTGCCTGTCTTCCCACAAGCACGGATCCAATGTCCTTCGTGAGCTCCTTCGTATTGAACATAATCTCCCGCAGTTCGTCTTCCCGTATCGAACAATGATTGGATGTAAACTCAATAATCCGGTCCTGCATACGCTCAATATATTCATAATTCTGCGTGACACCGAGCACCGTTCCGCTCATACGAATCGGATGCACCACCATCGTTGCAGACGGCACGATAAATGTCACATCACCGGAAACAGCAAGCGGTACTCCAATCGAATGACCACCGCCTAACACGAGGCAGACCTTCGGCTTGCTTAACGATGCGATCATCTCGGCAATGGCAAGTCCGGCCTCCACATCGCCACCGACTGTATTGAGCAGAACAAGAAGGCCATCGATGCCCTCATCATCCTCCACCGCTGCAAGCTGCGGAAGAATATGCTCATATTTACTCGTCTTTGAAGATGCCCCCAGGTTTTCGTGTCCCTCTATTTCGCCTATAATATTTAACAGATGGATTCTGTGATGATACCGGTTTTTGAAAAGCGTAATCTGTCCATAATCGGTGATAAGATTTACCTGTTTTTCCTGCTGCTCCTGCTTTTGCTGCCGTTCCATCGTATTCGTTTGCTGTTTTTCCTGATTACCCATGTAAAAAATGCCTCCTGTTTCCATTTTTGAAACTACC
>JBJEMZ010000201.1:0-6878 GCA_051879935.1 Wujia sp. | reverse complement strand
ATTTTTCTGACCTCCTCCTTATTACTCAAATGCCAATCTAATCATAGATATATCGCTTCTTTGGAATTCCTTTGAAGATTCTTCATCCGGCAGCCTAAGTGTAAGAGTCGAATCCGTATATCCTTCCAGATATGCCTCGAATTCTTTCATGCCATCTACCGCACGATAAAGCTTTACCTCGACTTTTTTACCAAGGTTTCTCTGAAAATCCTTTTCTTTTTTTAGCGGTCTTGTAAGTCCGGGTGAACTAACCTCCAGGATATATGCATCCGTCATACGATCGGCTGCATCAAGTTTTTCCTCAAGGCTCCGGCTGATCAGTACACAGTCATCAATGTTAATTCCGCCTTCCTTATCTGCATACACACGCAGATAATAGTCCGCACCTTCCTTCACGTACTCTACATCCACCAGTTCAAACCCATGTTCCTCGATAATCGGCATCACGAGTTCTGTGCAGTGTTGTTCAATTTCCTGTTTCTTCACGCCTGCCACCTTTCCGACTTGCATTTCCACATAATTTCAAAAACAAAGAGTGGGTTTTCTCAAACCCACTCCACGTCGTCTATATTCAAGTCTTAATTATTATAGCACTTTTCTCTTAATTTGCAAGTATTTTTTTCGAAAGCAGTTTCACCTGTATTGCAGATGCCTGCCCGGACTGTCCGGGTATTCCGGCGGTGTCGCCGTTTTTTTTCCACTTGGACCAACCGCCATCCACACTGTATATTCGATAATATATGTCATACATATTTTCACATGCACCATTTAGACGCATTTCAAGTGCTTCCACATACTTCGACTGTCCGGTTGTTCCGGACTGTTCCCCATTTTGAACCCATACCTGCCACCCATCTTCCTGTATATACGTGCGATACGTCACGCCTCCTTTTTCTGCAAGAGAACCAAGCTGTACACGGATTGCTTCTAAGCGTTTCTCTGTTCCCGTTGTTCCGGATACAACTCCGTCTGCTTTTGCACCCTGCCAGCCATATGACTGTATATGGGATGTATATGTAATATAGGCATCTGTATCTGCTCTTACATTTCCATATCGTTTCCCAATATATACATTCAAATTCTCCAGTTCCTCCTGTGCAGACGAAGTCTCCAGATATGCATAGCGAAACAACGAAAAACCAAGATATCCATTGTCGTATGCAGTCTCACACTGTCTTGCAAGATTATCCTGAAACCGTGACCAGTCCAGGTCTGTATCGGAAGCTTCTCCGACACGATAAAGGGCAAGCCCGACATACATCGGAGTCTGATTTTTATTCATCGACTGCCATAGCCGGCATCGCTCGGTAAACATTGACACCGTATTCTCACCAATCACATAATGATCCGTCCAGTATATCTGTGGCATAATATAGTCCACATAGCCCGAATCAGATAGCCATGTATCAATATCTGCCCCCTGACTCCTTGCGTAATCCGGATTACCTGCCGGACTGATACCGAATTCGCAGTTCGGATTTATCTCTTTTATTGTTTTATATAAATCTCGAATCAAAAGATTCACATTTTCTTTTTTCTCTGCTTGTGAAAGCTTCGGTTGCATTCCATCCACATAAAAATAATCATCCATGTGAATTCCATCCACATCATAATAGTTCAGGATTTCCTCTACCTGCCGGATAATCAGTGCCCTTGCATCTGCATTTCCCGGATCAAGAGCCAGACAGGTACCATTTTCTCCCGTATACTCTAGTATCATGTTTTTATACTGTTCATAGTATCCGCTCTGTTGAAACTGCATGGTCGTTTCTTCATTTAACGACAGACGATACGGGTTAATCCATGCTTCCACCCTGAGTCCCCATAGATGCGCCGTATCAACCATAATCTGAAACGGATCATATCCGGGATCCGATCGATCGGAAGATATAGAAACAGAATACGGGAAATATTCAGACGGATAACAGGCATCTCCCATTGCCCGCACATGTATGATAACTGTGTTTATCTGATTGTCACATATATTCTGAAACATGGCATTCACTTTTGCCCGAAATGCTGTCTCACTTTTATCACACAGATACGTCTGAATATCAATATAAGATATCCAGCATGCACGCTTGTCATAATTCCTGTTTGCTGCCGTGGGATAATTTTTTTCTACATATTCAGAAACTGTTCCAAACCTGCACAAAATCAGGACGAATAGAAATATCATACAAATGATGATTTTGTTTTTTTTCATATTCACATCTCCTGTTTTATTTTATGCAGACAGAAACAATTTCATGATTTCTATTTTTCTATCTGTTATTCTTCTTTTTACGAATTCCAAGAAGCAAAATAGCAGCTGCCGAACTAATCAGGCAGATTATAGCAAGCTCTAACACTGCAGAATCTCCAGTTTTGACGGTTTCCGAATCATCTTTTGCACTTGTATATTCTGTGGCAGTCGAGGAAGTCGTCGTCACAATTTGTGCCGGAATTTCTTCCTCGGTTGTTGTGATTCCCTCCGTGGTTGTAACCTCCTCGGTTGTTGTGACTTCCTCGGTTGTTGTGACTTCCTCGGTTGTCGTGACTTCCTCGGTTGTTGTGACTTCCTCGGTTGTCGTGACTTCCTCGGTTGTTGTGACTTCCTCGGTTGTCGTAGTCTCCTCGGTTGTTGTGACTTCCTCGGTTGTTGTAGTCTCCTCGGTTGTTGTAGTCTCCTCGGTTGTCGTAGTCTCCTCGGTTGTTGTGACTTCCTCGGTTGTCGTGACTTCCTCGGTTGTTGTAGTCTCCTCGGTTGTCGTACAGTATGGATAGAAATGGGATTCTGAACAGGAATTAACATTTTTTGCAATCACCTGTCCTTCATGATTTCCACCTTTTAATGTGACATCTCCGCTTGGCGCAACCAGGTTTCCGGCCAGAAAATGTGCCGTAACCGTCTTTGCATCCGGGAAATTCCACAACAGACCAAATCCACCGTAATAATACTGTCCGCCCTGTACACATTCTTTTTCTTGTTTTACCATATTGTAAAAATAATTATTATTCAGGCTTTTCCCTTCTACCTGGATTTTGGATGAATCAAACACAAAATCATCTGCACCTTCCACGCTGATTGTATATGCACAATCAAGCAAATCCTTCCCGGTAACATTTCTTAAGACCAGATTTTTTGCTGCTTTATAATCCTCTCCGCTGATTGTAATCGATTTTGTATTTGAAAAGTCAAGAACCAGATTATTCTTTTCCTTATAAACAGCCTCTTCCGCCGTCAGACCTTCTTTGCGCAATGCATCCGATTCCTCATTGATTACAGAAAAAGCTTCGTCCATATCAATATAATCATCAGCCACCCGAACCATACGATTTGTAAGCCACTCCTTATAGGTCATGTAGCTTTCCGTATAGTAAAAATTCGTATCGATGCCGGTTGTGTCATTCCAGGATCCGGCATGATAATCCACAAGATCAATCAGATATTTTGCATAGGATGCGGCAGCCTTCACCTTTCCAACCGTATTTTGTAATTCCAGACGATTACCGACTACAACACTTCCAACCGTATCTGCAACGTAGTTTCCGGTCAGATCATTTTGTACAAAATAACTATAATGCGGCAAGATATAGTCTATGTGATATTCTCCTTCGTATTTTTTATCCGAAACAGGCTTTTTATCTTCGATTGTTTCCTCCACTATCACAAGTGTATCCTCCGGAGTGGTTCCACTCATACTCACCACATCTGTCTGTGTTGCACACTCCTCTTCAGAATCCGCATCCGTATCTGCATCTGTAACGCTTGCCGGTTTTGCATCGGTCATTGTGGCATCAAGCTCCGTTGCAAAATCGGTATCCCGGTAGTATAAAATACAGGCAAAACAGATTAAAATTGCAATTATTGCCTGTATTTTCTGTTTCTTTTTTGGACGTTTATACATAAAAAACGCTCCTTGCATACATTCATCTTAGTGTATGCAAGGAGTGCTTGTCCCATTCCAACTGAAATTATCCGGTTTGTATTATCCGTCTATCCGGCCTGTTCAAACTGACTGTTATACAAATCTGCATAAAATCCATTTTGAGCAAGCAGTTCTTCGTGTGTACCGCTCTCGATGATATCACCATCCTTCAGTACCAAAATCAAGTCAGCATTTTTGATTGTCGAAAGTCGGTGTGCAATTACAAAAGAAGTTCGATCCATCATCAGTTCATCCATTGCCTTCTGAATAATCAATTCCGTTCTGGTATCCACCGAGCTTGTTGCCTCGTCTAAGATCAGCATCGGTTTATCAGCAATCATGGCTCTCGCAATCGTAAGCTGCTGCTTTTGTCCCTGCGACAGATTCACCTGATCATTTAAGACTGTGTCATAACCCTTCGGTAAGCTTCTGACAAACCGATGCAGACCAACCGCCTTACAGGCCTGTTCAATTTTTTCATCCGGTACATTTTCCTGACAATATACAAGATTTTCTCGTACAGTTCCCTCAAACAGCCATGTATCCTGCAAAACCATACAAAACTGGTCATGCACTTCCTCTCGTGACATATCCTTGATGGATACTCCGTCAATCTTGATATCTCCATCTAATAGTTCGTGAAAACGCATCAAAAGATTAACCATTGTCGTTTTACCGGCACCTGTCGGACCGACAATCGCAACCTTTTGCCCCGGCTTTGCAACAGCGGAAAAATCGTGTATAACAACTTTTTCACTGTCCTTATAACCAAACTTTACATGTTCAAAGCATACTTCACCTTTGACATGTTCCAGCTTTTTCGTTTTATCGCTCTCGTCTTCCATCTCTTCTGCATCTGTAAACTCAAATACGCGCTCTCCTGCAGCGGCCGCCGACTGCAATGATTGCATTGCCTGTGCAATCTGATTGAGTGGCTGTGTAAAATATCGGACATACATCAGAAATGCTACAATCACGCCAAAGGATATTCTGTCATGTGAAATCACAATCGGTCCCAAGGCTATCTCATCCGTCATAGCCAGTACGGCACCGACAATACATACAGCCACATAACCAAGATTCCCGATAAATGCCATAAGCGGCATCATAAGTCCGGACATACACTGTGCTTTAAAGGCGCTGTCTCGAAGATTTTCATTCATAACATCAAACTGTTCCTTCGCCTTTTGCTCTCCGTTATATGCTTTTACAACCGTATGACCGGCAAATATTTCTTCCACATGACCATTGATTTCACCAAGATGCATCTGCTGTCTGATAAAATATTTTTGTGAACGTTTCATAATCAACGACATAAAAACAAAACCGATAATTGTTGCCAATACCACTGCCCCCGTCATAACGAGATTTGTCTTAATCATCATAACCAGGGAGCCGATAAGCAGCGTCACCGCACTTACAAGATTACCAACACTCTGATTGAAGGACTGCGCAATTGTATCCACATCATTTGTAACACGTGAAAGCACATCTCCGGTTGAAGTACGATTATAATACCACATCGGAAGCCGGTTAATCTTGATGGATATGCCGGTTCGAAGATTTTTCGATACGCGCTGTGTAACAAATCCCATAATGAGACTTTGAATCACCGTGAGCAATGCACTGACTCCATACATTACAACCAGAGTCATACCCAATGTATAAATTCGATCCATATCAATGCCCGCAAGCAAGCCCTCAGTAATAACATCCGTCATCTCACTCAGCTTATCCGGTCCTATCAGAGTAAGCACGGTGCCCCCTGCAGAACATACAATCGCAAAAATCATAATTCCCCAGTATTTACGACAAAAACCGAGAAGCTTGATCCATGTTCCCTTGAAGTTTTTTGCCTTTTCTCCGGGACCGCCTCCGTGAGGGCCATGGGGACCCGGGCCTCGTCTACGGCTTCCTATATGTTTGTTTTGTCCTACTTCATAGTTATCCTTTTCCATTATGCAAGCTCCTCCTTTGACAACTGAGAATATGCAATCTGTTGATATACTTCGCAGGTTTTCATCAATTCATCGTGAGTACCCATACCTGCAATCTGACCATCATCGAGCACGATAATACGGTCAGCATCCCGTATTGTTCCGATACGCTGTGCCACAATCAGTTTTGTTGCATCCTTACATTTTTCACGGAGTGACTGCCGAAGCAGACGATCTGTCTTATAATCAAGTGCAGAAAATGAATCGTCAAAGATAAATATCTCAGGTTTTCTGGCAATTGCTCTTGCAATAGACAAACGCTGCTTCTGCCCGCCGGAAAAATTCGAGCCGCCCTGCGACACATATCCCTTATATCCCATATCCTTTTTCAGAACAAATTCGTCTGCATGAGCCACCGAAACAGCCATCTTTACATCTTCCTCTGTTGCAGGCGTTTTTCCGTTGTCACCATAAGCGATGTTATCTTCAATTGTGCCGGAAAATAGGATTGCTTTCTGGCTGACATAACCGATTTTGTTATGCAAATCCTTCTGACTGTACTCTTTTACATTGACACCATCCACAAGCACTTCACCATCTGTTACATCATAAAAACGAGGAATCAGATTTACCACTGTACTTTTTCCACAACCGGTTGATCCAATAAACGCAACCGTCTCACCCTTTTTTGCCTGAAAACTTATGTGCTCAAGTACACATTCCTCTGCATCCGGATATTTGAAACTGACATCTCGAAATTCCACTTCTCCCTGACGCATAACCGGAAAAGAATTCCTTGTTCCGTCCACAATCGATGGTTTTGTTTCAAGCACCTCCAAGATACGCTTTGCAGCAACGGATGCACGAGGCAGCATGATAAAAATCATGACAAGCATCATAAAGGACATGACAACCTGCATCGCATAGGACGAAAAAACAACCATATCCGAGAATAACGAGAATTTATCATACAGTTCTGCATTGTCAATTAAAATTGCTCCAATCCAGTAAACTGCCAATGATAATCCAT
>JBJEMZ010000200.1:0-6884 GCA_051879935.1 Wujia sp. | reverse complement strand
TTATTTGCTATGCCCTTTATTTCTTGGTTGTCTTCTACTTATTTGTTTCAAACTTTTTATCCTCCTTGTTTATGGGCTGTTTACCCAAACATCTGCCATTTCATTTTATAAATAGTATTTTCCGGGTTCTATCAAATGTGAGGAAAAAGAATGTAAAATCCATGTAAAAAAGAAAACAGACTTGCTTAATTTTACAGGAACGCATATACTAAGCATATATTTCAGAAAGGATTTTCGAATTATGAAGGGCTATAAATATACAGTACGAAAAAGACGTGCCAACCGGGTTGCCTACCGGATACTCGGTGCGGTTTTCATTATCGTAGCAGGTTTACAGACATTTACACTGATAAAGGGATATGCCAGTCACGCTGTTATTACCGCGTTATTTGTTACATTTGTCGGCTTGTATGGATTTTATCTTTTTATTATGTCATTTCGGAAGCAGGCATTTGATATCACCTATATATTTGATGATAAAGGTTTTACCGTGGAACATAAATATGGTGTTACTACCTATGGATTTGATGAAATCAAGCATGTAACGATGGTTATCCCCGATGAAAGTATGATTTTTTATATCCTGAATGTCTTCACGGAAAAGGAGCGCTACACCATCTCTTTTACGATGCAGAAAGATCTTTGTGAAAATATATATGAGTTTATGCATGCGAGACTTCCAAAAAAAGACCCGGAAAATTAATTCCGGGTCTTTTCTCTTGGAGCAGACGCATAAAATGCGAACTTCGTTCGAGTGGAGCTGGCGGGAATCGAACCCGCGTCCGAAGGCTCTTCCATTACAGCTTCTCCCATCACAGTCTATTTATTCGGATTCCCGTATGAAAACGCCAATAGACAGGCTTCTTCACACGGTAGCTTCATTTATTTTCCTATACCGCAAAGCTTAAGCACAGGAGTTTCCCACAAAGTCGATGCCAGTATCCTAAGCCGTGGGGAGCTCAGGGCTGACAGCTGCCACTAGGCAGCGTACGCGTAATTTTCGTCTGCGTTTATATTTAAGTTTCCAGTTTTTTACGTGGTACTGGGCCACGGATGGCTACCATAATTTCTAAACCCCCGTCGAAACCAGTACAACCCCTGGTTTATGACGAAAATTTTATTCTATAGTATCAGATGCACTTGCATCTGTTGTACTAGCATCTGTTACACTTGCATCTGTACCGGTTGCATATTGTTCCGGGAAAACAGTTCCGGCATAATTTGCTGCCCAATACTGTTGCATCCAATAATCATAGCTTGCTGCATTCACCGTTTTGCTTGCAAGACGCTTTTCATAATTTTTCTGATACATATGTCTTCCAATCGGATAACCGACAAATGCACCGAGAATTGCGAAACATACGAGAATTTCCGCTACCTGTCTGCGTTTCTTTCTCTTCATGTTCTTCTTTCTGTTCTTTTTTTCTTCCTTATAACGATCAACCTTTGCCTGACTCATTCGTTTCTCCTTATCTTATCCGAGATTTCTTATCTTGAAGTCACGTTCCACTTCCCGCTTCATATCCTTCTTTGCGATATCCTCTCGTTTATCGTAAAGCTTCTTGCCTCGTGCAAGCCCGATTTCAACCTTCACGAGACTGTCCTTGAAGTAAACCTTCAGTGGAATTAACGTATACCCCTTCATCTTCTGTTGCCCGATAAGCTTGTTGATTTCATAGCGGTGAAGCAACAGCTTTCTGGTGCGGAGCGGGTTTTTATTGAAGATATTTCCCTTTTCATAAGGTGAGATATTCATACGATACACGAATACTTCATCTCCGTCAAGCCCAATAAATGCCTCTTTAATACTGCATTTGCCCATACGCAGGGATTTTACCTCCGTACCGGCAAGTGCGATACCGGCCTCATACGTATCTTCTATGAAATAATCATGATACGCTTTTTTATTGTTGGCTATCAGCTTTATGCCCTTTTCCTTTGCCACCTTTTTCAACCCCTTCTATATTATCATCAATTAAAGAAAAATCAATGGTTTTCTTAATTTTATCGCAATTTAATACTTTTACCCTTACTTTATCACCTAACTGGTACTTCTTTTTTGTACGCTCACCAATCATGGCATAATCCGCTTCATTAAAATAATAGAAATCATCATACATGTAGGCGGCACTGACTGCACCCTCCACGGTGTTTTCAAGCTCTACAAAGATAAAGTTCGATGTCACACCCGATATAACACCATCAAATTCCTCTCCTATATGTTCGGACATATATTCGATTTCCTTTAGCTTGATAACCTCGCGTTCTGCTTCCTCTGCACGACGCTCCTTGGCAGAATTGTCATTTGCAACCATAGGCAATATCCGCTTGTAATGGTCTATCCGCTTTGCGCCTAATTCTCCGTGCAGATTCTCTTTTATGATACGGTGAATCTGCAGATCCGGATATCTTCGAATCGGTGAAGTAAAATGACAGTAATATTTGCAGGAAAGACCAAAGTGTCCGGTACATTCCGTAGAATAACGTGCCTGCTTCATGGAGCGAAGCATCATCTTGCTGATAAGTGCCTCATACGGCTCACCCTCGATCTTCTCTAAGATTTTCTGGAGCTCCTTCGGGTGTGTCTCATCTCTTGACGCTTT
Organism: Wujia sp.; assembly: GCA_051879935.1. Classification (GTDB taxonomy): domain Bacteria; phylum Bacillota; class Clostridia; order Lachnospirales; family Lachnospiraceae; genus Coprococcus_C. Next base: position 4,281 of record JBJEMZ010000200.1, on the reverse strand, counting down.
GATAAACAATCCGAAATTGTTGATGAATGCGGACAGGATATCAATCTTTTCCTCATCAGGATGCTCATGAACACGATACTCAAACGGAAGCTCCTGCCAGAAGTAATCCTCTGCAATTGTCTCATTTGCCGCAAGCATGAAATCTTCAATAATCTTTGTGGCCGGATTTCTGTCATACGGCTTGATTTCTACCGGCTTGTGATTTTCATCCACAATAATCTTTGTCTCTGCCACATCGAAGTCGATGGAACCGCGTTTATGACGGTTTTCACGCAAAATTTCAGAGAGCTCTTTCATGAGATCAAACATCGGAACGAGCGGCTCATATCGTTTTAACACATCCTCGTCACTTCTGTCCAATATTTTTGCAACATTTGTATATGTCATACGCTCGTCCACATGCAAAATACCTTCACATATTGTATGATCAAGCAGCTTTCCGTGTTTATCGAATTTCATAACACAGCTAAGAGTCAGACGATCCGTTCCTGCATTCAAAGAACAGATCCCGTTCGAAAGCTTATGCGGAAGCATCGGAATTACACTGTCTACAAGATAACAGCTTGTTCCACGCTTTAAAGCCTCTTTGTCAAGGGGAGATTTCTCCTTTACATAGTGCGAAACATCTGCAATATGAACGCCAAGCGTATAGACGCCGTCTTCAAAGGAAAGTGTGATGGCATCATCTAAGTCCTTTGCATCCTCTCCGTCAATTGTTACAGTCGGCAGAGCGCGGAAATCGGTTCTGCCTGCAAAATCAGCCTCGGAAACTTCATCCGGAATGTCTTTTAATGAATCCATCACCTTGTCCGGATACTCCATCGGTATATCATATGCGCGAACAACTGAAAGTATGTCTGTACTCGGATCATTCACGTGCCCTAAGATTTCGATAATCTTTCCTTCCGGCGATTTTCTTCCTTCCCCGTAATTTGTAATCTTACATACAACCTTATGACCGGTCATAGCACCCATGGAATCTTCTTTTGCAACAAAGATATCATCTGCGACCTTTTGGTTGTCCGGTATGACAAATCCGAAATTCTGCTGCTTATCAAATGTTCCCACAACGGTCGTCATGCCTCTCTGCAGAATCTGCGTTACCTTTGCCTCTGTGCTCTTTCCCTGCCGTGTATAAGAATCTGGTTCAATCACAACCCGATCCCCGTGAAAAGCGCCCATGGAATACTTTGCGGGAATAAAGAAATCATCCTTAAAGCCTTCAACCCTCACAAAGCCAAAGCCTTTTTTATTGCCGATGAATTCGCCGACCAGCAGGTTGCTGTCCAGTTTCTTATATTTTCCCTTCGGAGTCACGGTTATTTTCCCTTCCGCAACAAGCTCATTTAATGCTTCTTCAACCCGCTTTTTATCGGCATCACCGACCTGCAGCAAAAAACGGATATCCTTTAATCGCATCGGCTTATATTGTTCATCGCAAATAAAATCATATAATTTTTGTTTTACTGCTTCTCTTTTTTCTCCCATAATAATCCCTCCATGCTATCTGTCACATAAAATAAGCTGCTCTGAAAATCTCAAAGCAGCTCGTGATTTTAAATAAATTTTGATGACAGCAACAAGGCAAGTGCAAAATATAAGATTCCAAGTACTATCGTTATCTTCTTCATAACCGATTCTTTGGATTTACCTTTGTTCTTGCTCCAGTAGGTATCCGCACCACCACCGCTGATCGCGCCGGATAACCCTCCTTTTCCTTCCTGCATCATAACTACGACTGCCAAAATTACAGATACGACTAATAATATTATAGTTAACGTTGTTTTCACGATGATTCCTCCTTAATATTTTAACTCATACTTGAACATATTACCATAAGAAAATCGTAAATTCAACATGAAAATAAGGAAAAATCTTAAAATTATAAAATATTTATAAATATCTGCATTGTCATGTAAATAAAACCTTATGATGCTCTGTATATTTTCATCTATATTATCTGTTTTAATAGATTGCCAGCTTTCCAAGCTCCTCTTCAATCCGCAGTAACTGATTGTATTTGGACGTACGATCGGAACGGCAAGGTGCGCCTGTTTTTATCTGTCCGGCATTGACTGCAACGGCGAGGTCGGCTATAAATGAATCCTCTGTCTCGCCGGAACGATGTGAGATAACGGTCTTATAGCCTGATTTTTTTGCAAGCTCGATTGCATCCATGGCCTCTGTCAGTGTACCAATCTGGTTATATTTTATCAAAATTGCATTTGCAATACCGCCCTGAATCCCCTGTTTCAGCCGTCCGACATTTGTAACAAACAAGTCATCCCCGACAAGCTGTATTTTATCTCCAAGCCGGAAGGTAAGAACCTTCCATCCCTTCATGTCATTTTCATCTAAACCATCCTCGATGGAATAAATCGGGTATTTGGCCGTCAAGTCTTCGTAATATTGTACCATTTCCTCGGAATTACGGTAGATTTCCCGTCCTGCCATACGACTTTCACCCGGGAAATAATAAAGACCGCTTGTCTCATCATAGAGCTCGCTTGCCGCCGCATCGATTGCAATTTTCACATCCTCAAACGGTTTATATCCGGCTTCCTTTATTGCAAGCATCAAATAATCAAGGACTTCTGCCGAGCTTGCCAGATTCGGTGCAAAACCGCCCTCATCCCCGACACTGTTTGAAAGTCCGTTCTCATGCAGGATTTTTTTCAATGTATGATAAATCTCGGAGCTCATCTCCAGACAATGCTTAAAGGAATCCGCACCGACCGGAGCAATCATAAATTCCTGCAGGTCTACCGTATTGTCTGCATGACATCCGCCATTTAATATATTCATCATCGGAAGCGGCATCTGTTTTGCATTGATACCACCGATATAACGATAAAGTGGCATATGCAGCGAATTGGCTGCGGCACGTGCAACTGCCAGGGACACCCCCAGGATGGCATTTGCACCAAACCGGGACTTATTATCGGTTCCGTCTGCTTCCTTCAAGAACTTATCAATCAGAGCCTGATTGTACACATCCACACCGGTCAGGCGGTCGCTGATTCGGGTATTGACATTTGTAACTGCCTTCTCCACACCTTTTCCCATGTATCTTCGCTCGTCATCACGCAATTCATGGGCTTCATATTCGCCGGTTGATGCACCGGATGGAACAGATGCAATTGCTGCAGCGCCACTCTCCGTCACAACCTCAACCTCTACGGTTGGATTACCTCTGGAATCCAAAATCTCCCTTGCGTGTATATATTTGATCCGATCCATGTTTTTTGCCTCCCAAAATATCTTTAAACTAATTATTTCCGAATCAGAAAAATATATACATTTTAACGATAATAAGCATATTTATGACATCACAAAAGCCCTCTTCCGGCATCAGAAAAGGGCTTTTCAGTGTAATCAGTTATAATTATTTATCGGATTCTGCCGGTACATCGGATGTACAATGAGGACATTTAGTTGCTTCAATATCAATCTCGCTTTTACAATAAGGACATATTTTCGTTGTAGGACTAACTTCCTCTTCTTTTTTACCGATAGATGTTAATTTATTCACAGCCTTTACCATTAAAAATACGATAAATGCCATAATCAGAAAATTAATAACCGCATTTAAAAATGCTCCATATTGCAGAGTTGCTTTACCAATCGTAATACTCAAATTATTAAATCCACCTGTATTAAAGCATCCAATAATCGGAGATATAATATTGTCAAGAAGTGCAGTTACCAAACCGCTGAAACTTGTTCCAATAATCATACCTACTGCAAGACTCATTACATTACCTTTCAGAGCGAACTCTTTGAATTCTTTCAAAAACTTTTTCATTTGTATAAACCGCCTTTCTGCGAAAGGCACCAATGCGTCATGAAACTAGTGCATTGACCTTTCGCTATCTAATCTGTTTTCCTTCTGATATTATCTTTTTATAAGACTGACACACTACAGAACACGTGGAGGTGAGTGGCGGGGCTGTATAGCGGCGACCTCGCATTTGTATATGTTGTCGGTCATCCGTTAAGGCATCAATGATTGGCGCATAACGTAGCCCGTAAACTTATCTCTTCCAAAGTCGACTCGATTTTGCCGGATGACCAGTCACTGTCAGTTTTAAACTTACAATCATCAGGAGGTTTTTTTATTGTCGTTTAAAATTCTCAAAAATAACTGTTGCGGACTTGATGTCCACAAAACCTGGATCTATGCCTGTATTGGTATTACCGATTCCAACGGACGTACAGAATATAAGCAAGCTCGCTTTTCTTCCTTTACTAAAGGATTGCAAGAGTTGTGTGACTGGCTTG
>JBJEMZ010000199.1:0-6963 GCA_051879935.1 Wujia sp. | reverse complement strand
TATGCGGTTGCTACACATCATGGCGTAAAAACGGATGCTCTAAATATTGATATCGTGCCTGACCGTTTCGTGCAGATGGGCGATCGTGCAGCAAAAAACGAAATCACACGTCTTGCAAAGATAAACAAGACGCTGGAGGGTAACATGCGGATGCCGCTTGACAAGATTCTGACGCGGGACGCACATAGTGGAAAAGAGGCGGTGGAAGTTGAGAAACAGTAAAAGAAAAACTGCGGTCATCGCGGCGCTTATCTTTTATCCGTTTTTTGCGTATATGCTTATGCGGGCAGCTCCTTTTATTACGGATGCCGGACCATCATATCTGTTTGAAAATCTTGAGCGAGATCTGACGGAATATCCGTTGCGAATCCGGGTATGTAGCAATACGTTGCGGATTTTGCTGTTTGGAACAGGTATATATGCCGTTATTATTCTTATGATTGTGGAATCCATAAAAAATTACCGGGACGGAGAAGAACACGGCTCGGCAAGATGGGCTACGGTTCAGGAAATTAACAGAAAATATGCTGCAAAAACAGTTGTGTTTCCGAATGCACCGAAAGATATGCAGGATATGATTCTTACGAACCGGGCAAGACTTGGGTTTGATTTTGACCGGCATGGGAAGAATGGGAATACATTGATCTGGGGCGGTCCGGGTACGTGGAAGTCAAGAGGATACATTATTCCAAATATCATGCAAATGAATTGTAATTATGTAATCACAGACCCGAAAGGCGAACTTGCAAAAAAGTGTGGAGATATGCTTAAAAAGAACGGATACCGGGTGGTTGTATTTGACATTTCAAATCCGGAAAAGTCCGTCTGTTACAATCCGTTTGTATATTTCCGGGACGATATGGACGTGCTTGATTTTGTGAACAATTTTTTTGCAGCGCAGGAGAATAAAAATGCGCAGAAAATGGATCAGTTCTGGGATGACCAGGCAAAGAACCTAATGCTTGCATTCTGCTATCTGCTGTATTATGAAGCACCGGTGGAGGAACAGAATATGCAGGTTGTTCTGGAACTTCTGCATGCTGCAGAGGTAAGTGAGGACGAAGATGCACTGTCGCCGGTAGATCTGATTTTTAAAAGGCTTGAAGATGAAAAGCCTGGACATATCGCAATCGGATATTACAAAGATTATCATAAAGGCGGAGCCAAGACGCTGCAGAGTATCCAGTCTACGCTTTCATCAAAGCTTGCTTACTTCAACATGCCGGCGATCGCAAAGCTCACCGTGACGGATGATATAGATATCCGGAGTTTTGCGGATAGAAAGACGGCACTGTTCTGTGTTACGCCGGATTCAAAGGCAAGCTTAAATTTCCTGATTGGAACACTGTATCAGCAGATGTTTCAGCAGCTGTATGACCTTGCTGATAATGTCTATGATGGGCCGTTGCCAATACATATACGATTCCTGATGGATGAGTTTGCAAACATTGCGCTTCCGGATGATTACCAGAAGATACTTTCAACAGCGCGTTCCAGGAATATGTCCTTTGCGATTGTCCTGCAGGATAAGTCACAGATTGAAAAAATCTTTGACAGCATTTATAAGACACTGATGGCAAACTGCAGTTCCTGGCTGTTTCTGGGGAGCAATGAAAAGGAAACATGCGAATATTTTTCAGTATTGGTTGGAAAGGAAACCGTCTATGTCAAATCGACAAGCAGAAGCTACGGGCTGAATGGAAACTATACCGTGCAAGTAACACCGCAGCAGCGTGACCTTATGACACCGGACGAAATGAGAAGAAAAGCAAACCGGATAGCAATTTGTATTATCGAAGGCGAAAATGCGCTGCAGGATGAGAAATACAATATGAAACAGCATCCAAATTACTGGCAGATTGCGGAAGGAAAGAACCTAAAGAGAAAAGAGAACCCGGTCAAGATATACAACTGGGGCACGACGGAATTATCAAAAGCACATATGCAGTATGCAGTGTCTGTTAAGAAAACAGATGCAATCGTTAATCTGGATGATGTGGAGCCTGCAGGCACGGTATTATCAGAAGAGGAACTTTTAAGAAGACTGGCAGCATGATGACTGTCAGAGAACAGGAGGATTTTATGAAATTGAGAAAAAAATTGTATGTATTTTTGGTATTTGCAGTCTTAAGTGGCTGCTTTTTTTGTTCGGAAAAATCTGTTCAGGCAGCACAGCAGCAGAAAGGGACAAATGCTCCGGAAATGACTGCAAGTTTTACGCTGCATCCGAATGAATCTGTTCCAGAGGAAGCAGTTAAACCGATTACAAAAGGAAAGAATTATATAGCAACAATTGTGACATTTGTAGGATGGGCGTTTATAGTATTCGGCTTAATATTTTTCGGATTGTCATGGATGTCACATCAGACAGACCAAAGAGTCATTGGAATTGTTTCAGCGATTGTCGGAGGCTTGGTTGCCGTTGCACCCAAGGTTGCAGAATGGCTTATATCGTAAAGGAGTGATTGCATGAACTGGATATTAGCGAATCTGACTGCTGCAGTCGAGTTCTTCAATGCATGGATGGGTAAACTCTATGAAATTCTTATGATTGACCCCATATCGTATCAGAATGGTACGATATGGGCTATGGTCGAAAAAATTTATAATGCACTTTTGGGGCCGGGAATATCCATTTTAATCATATCGTTTTATCTGGGACTGATACATGATGGAGGAGAGTTTATTAAGACAAGGCGTATAGGTTCCGTAGCATGGACATTCATACTGATGTGCGTATCGGTTTCTGTGTTACAGGGAGGAAAGTATATTTTGCTTCTGGTATTCTGGGCGGGACGTGAACTGTTTGAGAATGTGACCGGTATAAATGGACTTAATTTACTTGATTTGTCATGGGTGGAAATTCCCAAAATTGTAGAGTGGGCTACCTATGGAATGGATATGGAAAAAGGTTTTTTATTCTGGATTGTGACATTGATATTTGCACTTGTTGTAATGATATGTGGGTTTACAATTCTCATGATAGTTTATGGAAGACTGCTTAATATCTATATGCATTTTGCACTGGCACCTCTTCCTCTTGCATGTATGGCGGCAAAGCCAACGAGGAGTGTTTTTTCTGCATATATAAGATCATTCATAGGTGTCTGCATACAAGGACTTGTCATAGTTGTAATCTGTATGATTTTTTCGGCATTTGCAAATGGGTTTGACTATCATGATACAGAAATACAATTGGATGATGTGTCGGTATTGGGATTTATACAGGATTTTTCTGATCTGAGTGCTGAGGAAAGGCAGGAACGCTGGAATGAGCTTAGCAGTTTTTATCAGGATGAAGAAACTGTTGAAACACTGCAGGCTAAAATCCTTTGGGAATATTTATCGCAGATGATTTTTATGTATTTGATGATGGCAGGTATGATAAAAGGAGCTGACACCTGGATTCATCAGAAATTGAATTTATAAGGAGTGGTAAGAATGTTAGAAGTAAAACCAAATAAAGAAATATTGAAAATTCATACATACTGGATGGGCGTTACGCCCTTCCAGGCTGCATGCATGGTAATGGGTCTGATTACAGGCAGCATAGCATATTATTTTCTCCCGATTCCGGAATTTATTAAAGCACCGGTAGTTGCACCAATCGTTGTATTGTTCTGCAGCCTTGGTTTTTTTACCATGGACGGCATGAACCTGTTTCAGATAGTTTCTGCTATGTTCCAGACGTGGCGGATGTATAGACATCCGCTTGTGATACGTGGAAGAAAGGAGGATATCAATGGAACTGACAATAACAACAAATGACTTGTCACAGGACAAAAAAAGAATTAAAAGAAGCCAGGATATCGTACCGGTAAGCCGTTGTTATGAAACGGGCATGTTTCGTCATGCAGGTAATCGTTACTCGATGACATACGATCTAAAAGATATCGATTATTTGTCTGCATCCGATGATGAAAGAGAAAAAGTATTTGACAGTTGGAGTGAACTGCTTAATTCGCTTGACAGTGCAAAGGCATCTATGAAGATTACAATTTGTAACCGGAAGATGAACAAGAAAGATAAATTGCGTCAGACACTGCTCCGTACGGATTATGGGGATGGATATGACCATATTCGAATTGCGTATAATCGTTTACGCTATGAGGATATTCAGGGCGAGCAGGGATATATCCAAGATAAGTATATTACATTCTCCACCGTGAGGAAAAACAAGGATAAGGCAGAGAGTTATTTCCGACGAATGGAACGGGATTTAAATAAAAAATTTATTAACTTTGATTCCGGAATCAAGTCACAGGGAATATCCAGACGGGGGGAAATTCTGCACGGTTTTCTTCAGGCCGGAAGGGAATCGGAATACAATTTTGAATGGAATTCACAGAAAGGAGTAGCAACAAATACGCGGAAATTTATTGACAGCATATCGCCGGATATAATTCGTCCGCATTCTTCCTATTTTGAAATAAATGATATGGTAGGCCGCTGCATGCTCTTACGTGCATGGGGCAGTAGCATAAAGGATGATTTTTTCACACGTCTGGGGGAAATCCGGACAAATATGGTGGCAAGCTGTGATGTAATTGCCGTGTCAAATTCAGAAGCAAGAAAGATCATTGAGAGAAAGGATGATTCTGTAGAAACAAGCGCAAATTTGTGGTCCGGAAAGCGGAATGTCCGGGAAGGAGCCGCAGAACGTCTTCCACGACAAATAAGCAAGGATCGAAAAGTTGTGGATTCCTACAACCAGGCGATGGATTACGACAATCAGAAGATGTTTCTTGTACAGGTCCTGGTTTGTTTTCTTGCTGAGAATATGGATAAGCTCGATGATTACACAGACAGCATACGAGATACCGCAGGGGATTATAACTGTGAGATGTCAAATCTTTGTTTCCAGCAGATGAAAGGGCTGCAAGATGTTCTTCCGTTCGGCGAAAGGAAGATACAGTATCTCCGAGATTGTGACACTGATACGACTGCAATTCTGCTACCGTTTAACAGCGTACAGCTTAGCCAGAACACAGGTATTCCGTATGGAAAGCATGAAGAAACAAAACAGCAGCAGTGGGTAGACCGAAGAAGACAGGGTTCCGGGCATGAGTGGATTTTAGGTAAGACCGGATTTGGAAAATCTGTAGATGCAAAGCTTAAAATTTTGTATGAAATACTGCTCACAGATGGGGATGGTATCATATTAGATCCGGATGGTGAGTATGCGCCACTTGTTTACGCACTTGGAGGGCAGATTATACGTGTAGGTGTTGATAATATTAACGTTGCAGATATCAGCGCAGAATACGGATATGTTGATGAAGTAAGAAATGATGATCCGATTGCTAAAAAGAGCAACCTGATTCTGTCATTTATGGAATCGATTCTTGATGATGGAACAAAGTTTGGCGAAACCGAGAAAAGTCTGGTTGACCGTGCTGTAAGAACCCTTGCATCCGATGTGCTATCCGGTGTGTATGCAGAGATGACTTTAAAGGATATTTATGATTTGTTAAAACAGTATCAGGAACCCGCTGCAGGTCAGCTAGCACTTGCATTAGAGAGACATATCGAAGGTTCATTTAATACATTTGCAAAACCGACCAATGTTCAGATTCAGAGCAGGCTTGTATGTTATGACTTATCAACACTTAATAAGCAGGAGAAGGATGCTGGGATGATTGTTGTCATGGATCAGATTGACCAGAGGCTGATCACAAACCGGAAATACGGACGTGCTACATATATAACTTTTGATGAGATGGACTATTTCTTCAAACATTCTGCGGCAACGCTCATCATTGAGGATTTCTTTGAGCGGTGCAGGAAGTACGGAGGATTCCTTCGGGCGATCGTGCAAAATGTGACAAAAATCCTGCAGAATCCGGCTGCTGCAACGATGATTAAAAATTCAGAAAATGTAATAATGTTTAAACAGGATCATCTTGATGCCGTGCAGCTTGCCGATATGTACAGTCTTTCGAGCATACAGGTAAAAATGCTTGAGACGGCAGAAGTAGGGCATGGAATTGCTAAAATCGGAAATGTCATTTACAGCTTTGATGGCACAATACCGCAGGATAGCGAAATCTATCAGCTAGTGAATACGACAGTTGTAAAAATTACATAACAGGGGGTTGTCCGGATGGTTATTACCAGAAAGAAAGAAGATGCTGCCGTCGTTATTTCTGATAATAAGACCTTACCGACGGAGGATGCAGAAAGCCATACAAGAAATGTGGCACTTGAAAGACAGAAGAAAAAACGGTTGACGGATGAGGAGAAAAGGAAAAAGGAAGACAGACTGAAAAGTAACAGGATCTCAGATGATAGTCAAAAGAGACATTTTCATTCCAAAATCGGCAGCCGTGTGAAAAAAAAACGGGTACGGAGAAAAGAAATCTGCCAGTAAAAAACCACTTAGAACCTTTGCAACTATGATTCGTCGTGGAACTAAATGGATGGAAGACCAGTCAGATGCAGAATACAGTGGAAATGATACCGGTCGTGAGGATTCTGAATATACAGGAAACGTCAAACGGTCAATGATGCGAACGGTTAATGCAGTTGCAGCTATTGTGGTGAAAGAGCTGATAGTGCTTGTTAAAGCGATTATAACTGCAATGACAAATATTATTGGCGTCTGTATACTATGTGTGGTCATTGTTGTAGTTAGTGTGACCGGGATTTTTCAAAATGTAAATGATATTAATGGTTCTGAAATGTTTGCAAATAATCGAGATTATTCAGCATCTGCCCAGGGGGTTGTTAATATTGCATGTGCTTATGCCGAACAGGGAATTGCCGAAACTGGAAATAATAATGTCATATTTAATACTCGCTACTATGGTCATGAGGTGGAAGGTAGTCAGTACAGCTGGTGCGTTGTATTTGTATATTGCTGCTTCGAAGATGCATTTGGAGAGCGGGTGGATGATGTTTGCTCAAAAGTAGCAGTGGTATCAGGCCTGAAAGCAACCCTTTTGGAGCATGGGGGAACAGAGA
>JBJEMZ010000198.1:0-31477 GCA_051879935.1 Wujia sp. | reverse complement strand
TAATCGCAATTCCCTTTGTCTTTCTGTCCTCGAAAAGCTCCTCAACTCTATGAATACCCTGTGTAATATCGTCACCGGCAACACCACCGGTATGGAAGGTTCTCATGGTAAGCTGTGTACCAGGCTCACCGATAGACTGTGCTGCGATAATACCGACAGCCTCACCAACCTGAACAGCCTGTCCAGTTGCCATGTTTGCGCCGTAGCACTTCGAACATACACCGAGATGTGAACGACAGGTAAGAATCGTACGAATCTTGATACGTGCATCTCTTCTCGGCTCTTTCTCGCCCTCCAGTGTGAATGGAATACCATTTGCATCCACACCATGTTTGAGAACGTTCTCTGCACGTTTCGGTGTAATCATGTGATTTACCTTCACAATCATATTTCCGTCTTTATCATAAATGCTTTCTGCCGCATAACGACCTGTAATACGATCCTTCAGGCTCTCAACAACACGATCACCTTCCATAAATACTTCGACATACATACCCGGCTTCTCAGTTCTATCTGCACTACAGTCTACATCACGAATAATGAGATCCTGTGATACATCGACCAGACGACGTGTCAGATAACCGGAGTCCGCTGTACGAAGCGCTGTATCGGAAAGACCCTTACGTGCACCATGCGCAGAAATGAAGTACTCCAATACGTCAAGTCCTTCACGGAAGTTTGACTTAATTGGGAGCTCGATTGTACGACCGGATGTATCGGCCATCAATCCACGCATACCTGCAAGCTGTTTAATCTGCTGATCGGAACCACGGGCACCGGAGTCAGCCATCATGTAAATATTATTGTATTTGTCAAGACCGTCAAGCAATGCCTTTGTAAGCTGTTTATCTGCATTTTCCCATGTACGGACAACCGCCTGATAGCGTTCCTCATCTGTAAGATAACCACGTGCGTACAACAGATTCTGCTTATCCACGATTTCCTGTGCCTCTTCAAGAATTGTTTTCTTGGCTGCAGGCACCGTCATGTCGGAGACAGATACGGAAATTGCACCTCTCGTCGAATACTTATAACCCATTGCCTTGATATCATCAAGCACTTCTGCAGTCTTGGTTGCACCATGTGTATTGATACATTTATCCAAAATCTTCTTTAACTGCTTCTTTCCTACATGGAAATTGATTTCAAGTTCCAATGCATTTGCAGGAATACTACGGTCCACAAAACCGAGATCCTGTGGAATAATCTCATTGAAGATCAAACGACCGAGTGTACACTCAATCACACCGGAGATTGTCTCACCTTCCGGTGTCTTTGCAGTTCTCATAACCTGAATCTTCTGATGAAGTGTAATCTGTCCGTTCTCGTAAGCGAGCATCGCGAGGTTCTCACTCTTGAATTTCGGCTTCATAAAGTTTCTTGCCGTACTTACAATCTGCTTATAAAATACTTCCTTTTTGTCCTTTGACATCTTGGAAATAACTTTTACTTTTACATAATCTTCCGCATTGACAGCACCACTCCTGCAATCCTGTTCAATCTGATACAGATTATCGCTCTCGTCATCTGACAGATATTCCTTCTTGATTTCTGCTTTTGCAGCCTCTTCCTCTGACAGGCTTGCATATTTTTCCATCGTCAGATAATAGATACCAAGTACCATATCCTGAGACGGAACCGCTACCGGACCACCATCCGAAGGCTTCAGCAGGTTGTTTGGAGAGAGCAACAGGAATCTACACTCAGACTGTGCCTCTACTGAAAGCGGAAGGTGAACTGCCATCTGGTCACCATCGAAGTCCGCATTAAACGCGGTACATACAAGTGGATGCAGCTTAATTGCCTTACCCTCGACAAGAATCGGCTCAAACGCCTGAATACCAAGTCTGTGAAGCGTCGGGGCACGGTTCAGCATAACCGGATGTTCTTTGATAACATCCTCCAGCACATCCCAAACCTCCGGTTCAAGACCCTCTACCTTTTTCTTTGCAGCCTTAACATTGGTTGCCAGGCCTCGCGCTGTAAGCTCCTTCATAACGAACGGCTTAAACAACTCGATTGCCATCTCTTTTGGAAGACCACACTGATAAATCTTCAGTTCCGGTCCTACTACGATAACAGAACGTCCGGAATAGTCAACACGCTTACCAAGAAGGTTCTGACGGAAACGTCCCTGCTTACCCTTCAACATATCAGAAAGAGACTTCAGTGCTCTGTTACCAGGACCGGTAACCGCACGTCCTCTTCTACCGTTATCGATCAATGCGTCAACCGCCTCCTGAAGCATACGTTTTTCATTACGCACAATGATATCCGGTGCTTTCAAATCAAGCAGTCTTCTCAGACGATTGTTACGGTTAATAATTCTACGATATAAATCGTTCAGATCTGAAGTTGCAAATCTACCGCCGTCAAGCTGTACCATCGGACGAATATCCGGCGGAATAACCGGTATGACATCCAGAATCATCCACTCCGGCTTATTGTTTGAATTGCGGAATGCCTCAACAACCTCCAAACGCTTAATCACTCTTGCGCGTTTCTGACCGGTAGCTGTCTCAAGCTCCTCTGCCAGCTCCTGTGACTCCTTCTCGAGATCAACTGCCTGCAAAAGCTCCTTGATTGCCTCAGCACCCATACCTACACGGAACTTGCCGCCAAAATCCTCTTCTGCCTTTCTGTATTCTGTCTCAGACAGTACCTGTCTGTATTCCAGGTTTGACTCACCCGGATCCAAAACGATATAGGAAGCAAAATACAGTACCTTCTCCAAAAGCTTCGGAGATATATCGAGCATCAGACCAATACGGCTCGGAATTCCTTTAAAATACCAAATGTGTGAAACCGGTGCCGCAAGTTCAATATGTCCCATACGCTCACGACGTACGGAAGCCTTTGTAACCTCAACGCCACAGCGATCACAGACAACGCCCTTAAAACGAATCTTCTTGTACTTACCACAATGACATTCCCAATCCTTGCTCGGTCCAAAAATACGCTCACAGAACAGACCGTCCTTTTCCGGCTTCAATGTTCTATAGTTAATCGTCTCCGGCTTGGTAACCTCACCATGAGACCATTCTCTAATCTTTTCAGGAGATGCAAGTCCAATTTTGATGGCATCAAAATTAATAGGCTGCTCTTGATTTTTCTCATTGTTCATCGCTAACATCTCATATCTCCTTCCTAAAAGTTATCGTCGTCGAAATCACCGTCAAAATCATCGACACCAAAACTATCATCCAATAATTCCAGTTCGTTGTCCTCGTTAATTCCGCTATATCCGTTTTCGTCCAGATCCTCATTGAAATCATCCGGCTCATCATTCATGAACTTCTTGACATCCTCGTTTGGTGTCTCAACTGTCTCGCCAAGCTCAACCTCGGCACCATTCTCATCCAATACGCTGACATCAAGGCCAAGTGACTGGAACTCTTTCAAAAGAACCTTGAAGGACTCCGGAATACCCGGTGCAGGAATATTATCACCCTTGATGATTGCCTCGTACGTCTTCAGACGTCCGGTTACATCATCGGACTTCACAGTCAGAATCTCCTGCAATGTATGAGATGCACCATAAGCCTCAAGTGCCCAAACCTCCATCTCACCAAAACGCTGTCCACCAAACTGTGCCTTACCACCAAGTGGCTGCTGTGTAACCATTCCGTAAGGACCGGTTGAACGCGCATGAATCTTATCGTCTACAAGGTGATGCAGTTTCAGGTAATGCATGTAACCGATTGTTACCGGAGAATCAAACTCCTCTCCTGTTCTACCGTCACGAAGTCTTACCTTACCTGTACGGTTGATCGGAACGCCCTTCCACTCTTCACGGTGGTCGCGATTCTCATACAGATAATCCATAACCTCTTTTTCCGTATCATCCTTATATTTTTCATAGAATGTCTCCCAATCTTCGTTGGCATAATCATTTGCCATCTCAAGAGCATCCATAATATCATTCTCATCTGCACCGTCGAAGACCGGTGTAGATACATTAAATCCAAGTACCTTTGCTGCAAGACCGAGGTGAATCTCAAGCACCTGTCCGATATTCATACGGGAAGGTACGCCAAGTGGGTTCAACACGATGTCAAGCGGACGTCCATTCGGCAGGAACGGCATATCCTCTACCGGAAGGATACGGGAGATAACACCCTTGTTACCATGACGACCGGCCATCTTATCACCAACGGAAATCTTTCTCTTCTGTGCAATATATACGCGCACTGACTTATTGACTCCCGGCGGAAGTTCATCCCCGTTTTCTCTTGTAAATATCTTGGTATCCATAACAACGCCATATGCGCCATGTGGAACCTTCAGAGAAGTATCTCTTGTCTCTTTTGCTTTCTCACCAAAGATTGCGCGAAGCAGACGCTCTTCAGCAGTTGCCTCTGTCTCGCCCTTCGGTGTAACCTTACCAACCAGAATGTCTCCGGCACGAACTTCGGCACCGATACGGATGACACCATTCTCATCCAGATCCTTCAAAGCATTGTCACCGTTTCCGGAAACCTCTTTTGTGATTTCCTCCGGGCCAAGCTTTGTATCTCTTGCTTCGGTTTCGTACTCCTCAATATGAACAGATGTATATACATCCTCTTTTACAAGTCTTTCACTGAGCAGAACAGCATCCTCGTAGTTGTAACCTTCCCATGTCATAAATCCGATGAGCGGGTTCTTACCGAGGGCAATCTCTCCATTTGCAGTGGAAGCACCATCCGCAATAACCATCCCCTTAGTAACGCGGTCTCCCTTCTTTACAATCGGTCTCTGGTTCATGCAGTTACCCTGGTTGCTTCGTGCAAACTTAATTACGTGATATTCGTCAATTGTTCCGTCATCACACTTCACAACAATCTTCTCACTGGAAGATATTTCAACAACACCATCGTTCTTTGCAACGATACAGACTCCGGAGTCTACCGCTGCTTTTCCTTCCATACCGGTACCAACAACCGGTGCCTCGGTACGAAGAAGCGGCACTGCCTGACGCTGCATGTTTGAACCCATCAGCGCACGGTTTGCATCGTCGTTCTCCAGGAACGGAATCATAGATGTCGCAACCGAGAATACCATCTTCGGTGATACGTCCATCAAATCCACATTCGCCTTCGGGAACTCAGAAGTTTCCTCTCTGAAACGTCCGGACACATTGTTCTTTACAAAATGTCCGTCTTCATCCAGCGGCTCATTTGCCTGGGCTACAATATAATTATCCTCTTCATCCGCTGTCAGATATACAACCTCGTCGGTAACAACCGGATTTGCAGGATCTGTCTTATCTATCTTTCTGTACGGAGCTTCAATAAAACCGTACTCGTTGATTCTTGCGTATGTTGCAAGGGAGTTAATCAGACCGATGTTCGGACCTTCCGGCGTCTCAATCGGACACATTCTTCCATAATGTGTATAATGTACATCTCGAACCTCGAATCCGGCACGATCTCTGGACAAACCACCCGGACCAAGTGCAGACAGACGTCTCTTGTGTGTCAGCTCTGAAAGCGGGTTGTTCTGATCCATAAACTGTGACAGCTGGGAGCTTCCGAAGAACTCCTTCACCGCTGCAGTTACCGGCTTGATATTGATAAGGGACTGCGGTGTAACAGTATCCTTGTCCTGTGTCGTCATTCTCTCACGAACAACTCTCTCAAGTCTGGAAAGACCAATTCTGTATTGATTCTGAAGCAACTCACCAACCGCTCTGATACGACGGTTACCGAGGTGGTCGATATCGTCATCATTACCGATGCCATACTCAAGATGAATATTATAGTTAATGGAAGCAATAATATCTTCCTTTGTAATATGCTTTGGTACCAGCTCACTTACAGAAGATGCGATGGCTGCTTTGAGCTCATCCTCATCATCATACTTCTGCAACAGCTCTTCGAGCACCGGATAATATACGGACTCGTGAATACCAGCTTCCTTCGGATCAAAACCAACGTACTCGGAAAGGTTAACCATCATGTTGGAGAGAACCTTTACGTTCTTCTCCTCTGTCTGAATCCACACAAAAGGAACTGCTGCGTTCTGGATTGCATCTGCACTCTCTCTTGTGAGAAGTGTACCTGCAGTAAATAGAACCTCACCAGTACTCGGATCCACTACATCCTCTGCCAATGTGTGACCTGCGATTCGATTTTTGAATGCGAGCTTCTTATTATATTTGTAACGACCGACCTTTGCCAGATCATATCTTCTTGCGTCGAAGAACATTCCCATGAAAAGGTTTGTCGCATTTTCAACCTCTTCCGGCTCGCCCGGACGAAGTCTCTTATAAAGCTCGATGACACCTGTCTCAAAACTGTTTGAAACATCCTTCTCCAAGCTTGCCATTATCTTCGGTTCCTCGCCAAACAGATCAATAATCTCCTGGTTTGTACCAAAGCCAAGTGCACGAATCAAAACCGTAACCGGCACTTTTCTATTTCTATCAACATGTACATAAAATACATCATTGGAATCCGTCTCATACTCCAGCCATGCACCACGGTTTGGAATTACTGTGGATGAGTACAAGGTCTTACCGAATTTATCGTGATCAATCGCATAGTAGATACCAGGCGAACGAACCAACTGGCTGACGATAACACGTTCAGCACCATTGATTACAAATGTACCTGTCTCCGTCATAAGTGGAAGATCTCCCATAAATATATCGTGCTGTGCGATCTCACCGGTCTCCTCATTACGAAGATGTACATTGACCTTGATAGGAGCTGCATAAGTTGCATCACGTTCCTTGCATTCCTCAATTGAATACTTGATGTCGTCCTTACACAACTGGTAGTCAACCAATTCCAAACTCAAATTTCCTGTATAATCTACGATTGGAGAAATATCGCGAAACACCTCTCGCAAGCCTTCATCGAGGAACCACTGATAAGAATTCTTCTGCACTTCAATCAGGTTTGGCATTTCCAAAACCTGTTTTTCAGTCGAAAAACTCATTCGCATTCCTCTTCCCGATTTCACAGGACGCATTCTGTACTTTTTCATCGACGCATTCACCCCTTGAATTTATTTGGTTTTTTCATCACTTTCCGAATTTATTGCACACATATCCATAGTAATGACATTTTACTATACTAGCACAGTTGGAAATTCGTGTCAATCAGATTTTTGAAAAAAGAAAGAAAGATTTTATCATCAAAAAATCCGGTCTGACTTTTGCCAAACCGGATAATTCTCTGTGAAAATAATTACTTAAGAGTAACTTTAGCGCCTTCTGCCTCAAGCTTCTCCTTGATGTCGTTAGCCTCTTCCTTAGAAGCACCTTCCTTAAGAATCTTAGGAGC
The DNA here is from genome assembly GCA_051879935.1 of Wujia sp. Classification (GTDB taxonomy): domain Bacteria; phylum Bacillota; class Clostridia; order Lachnospirales; family Lachnospiraceae; genus Coprococcus_C. The sequence goes on along the minus strand of JBJEMZ010000198.1, from coordinate 24,206 downwards.
GCCATCAACAACGTCCTTAGCTTCCTTAAGTCCAAGACCTGTACAGTCACGAACAACCTTGATAACCTTAACCTTGTTAGGACCTACCTCTGTAAGCTCTACATCGAAGGAATCCTTCTCCTCAGCTGCGCCTGCTGCATCTCCGCCTGCTGCTGCAACTACAACACCTGCTGCTGCAGATACACCGAACTCTTCCTCACATGCCTTTACAAGGTCATTTAACTCTAATACTGATAAACCTTTGATAACTTCAATAATTTCCTGAGTTGTCATAATAATAATCCTCCATATTTTTCATAATTTGTTTTTCTATCACAGAATCTGTAATTTAAGCTTCCTTGCTCTCTGCAATCTGCTTAATAACACGCGCAAAGTTTGCAATCGGTGACTGAATGCTTCCGAGGAACTTGGAAATAAGTTCGTCTCTGGAAGGAATCGTAGCGATCTTCTTGATTCCGTCTGTGTCGTAATGAGTTCCCTCTACAACACCGCTCTTAAGCTCAAGCGCCGGATTTGCCTTTGCAAAATTAGCTACCATTCTGGCTGGAGCTGTTGCATCTGTCTTTGAGATAACAACGGCTGTCGGTCCTTCAAGGTCTTCCTTGAGTGACTCGAACTCTGTACCATCGATAGCAAGCTTTACCATGGTATTTTTGTATACCTTGTAAATAACGTCCGCCTCTCTCATTGACTTACGAAGCTGTGTATCCTGCTCAACTGTAAGTCCACGGTAATCAACCAATACTACGGACTTTGCATCCTTAATATTCTCCTTGATTTCCTCAACGATAGGCTGTTTTAACTCGATCTTAGCCAAAGTCTTGCACCTCCTTATATTATTTCGGAAACTGCGCAAAAGAAAAACTCCCATACCGCGTAGCATGAGAGTTAAAATTCGTTTATCACGATTTCTTCCTCGGTAGGCGTTTTTATGCTTATGCCTTTCGGCACCTACTGTCTACGGCAGTTCATCGTGTGATAGAATAACACAGCCCTATCCATTTGTCAAACACTTTTTAAAATAATCCTTTACGGACAATCAACGTATCAAAGCCTTTATCACGAAGTTCTCTTTGAGCAATAAGCGCATCCTCTATATCCGAAAAAGTACCGATGCGCACCTGATACAAACCTTCGTCTTCAAACACCTCCGCATCGTATCCGTCACGTATAAACCGATTTGCCTGATAGGATGCCGCCCCAAATGTGCGGTAGATTCCCACAAGTATCTGATACTCCTGATTCTCCTTGCCCTTATCCGGCATCTGCGGATTCTTTTTTTGGGTTTCATCTGGCTGTTGGTTTTGCGTCTTCTCTGTCTGCATGGCAAATGTCGGAACCGAGGTGTTTATTCCATAGTGGTCGTTTACTACCTGCACCGCATCACTTCCTACCGCTGCGACATACCCGGCTTCCCGAAGTGTCTCGTCTATCCCTGCCGCAATTGCCTCTGCCGTCTCAGAAAAACGGCTGTCAAACAATGTATTGTCAACATCACTGTTAATGAACCCGGCTTCTACAAGAATTGCCGGCATCTTAGTTCTTTTAAGCACAGCCAGATTCGGTCTTTCCGCAACATTGATATTCCTGTAACCAACCTGTTCCAATTGCTCATTTACATTTCTTGCCATCTCCGCTTTTATACCGGAGTCATTGTAGACAAGGGTCTGTACACCGTTGTACTGATTCGGATTCGGCGAAGAGTTTCTATGAATGGATACAAAAAAGTCCGCGCCGCTCTCATTTGCAATCCGTGCCTTCTGCACCGGAGAATCATAGACATCCTCCGTTCTGGTGTATTCCACATCATAGCCCTGCGACGAAAGAATCTCTCCCACTGCGAGTGCAAGCGCAAGTACATCGTCTTTTTCTTTTCTTCCATTATAAGTCGCACCGGGATCGTAGCCACCATGCCCGGGATCAATCATAATTTTGACTGCCATAATCAAAAGCCTCGCATCTATACACTTTATGTATAGTTTATGCGAGACTTTTTTATTGTTGAAGCAAATATTTTAATTTATGAAGCTTTTTGTTCTTTCTTTGCTGCCTTTTCCGCTTTTATCACAGACTGGAATTCCTGCATATCCTGTGCAATCTCCTTGCTAAGCAAAAGCATACAGATCAGGTTTGGCACCGCCATCAATGCATTTGCAATATCTGAGAAGTTCCAGACAAGATTGAGGGAGGTCGTCGCACCAACATATACAACAAGTGAGAACACGATACGGTAAATCATATTCCACTTGTGAGAGCCGGTCAAATATTCAAAGGCCTTCTCTCCATGATACTCCCATCCGAGAATTGTGGAGAACGCAAACAGCGCAATCCCGATTGTAACAAGATAAGCACCCAGATCTCCAAGCACTGTACGGAACGCCTGAATCGTAAGGCTCGATCCGATATAAATCTCATGATAGGTATAATTACCGGAACCATCAAACACATATGTATTTTTGTCTCCATCCATCCATGCACCGGATAACTGTCCATCTGCATAAACAGGTGTGAGCTGTTCTACCGACAGCTCCGTATCCAGTTTCTCGCATGCATCCGTGTCATTCGGATATGCAGACAATGTAATCTTTTTTCCATCCTTTTTTGCACTGCCATCCTCAGCAGCTTCCGCAAATGTAACTGTATTCGCGGTCTCGTCATACGTAAGCAGATACTCTGTCGCCTTTGATGTGCCATTTTCTTCTGTCACAAGCTGTGCGTACGCATCAAACTCCCCGGCAGGATCCGCCTGAATCACTGCATAATGTCCGTTTCCGGCAAGCTTCGTATCTCCAATCACACCGGAGCTCGCAATTGCAAGACCGGTAATTGTACAGACAACAATCGTATCCCAAAATGTTCCGGTCATATTGATATATCCCTGACGAACCGGATTATCCGTTGTCGCTGCTGCAGCTGTAATAGCCGCAGAACCCATACCTGCCTCATTGGAGAAGCATCCACGTGCCACACCGAAGCGCATCGCATTGGACATGGATGCCACAATCGCACCAAGCAATCCGCCGGACACTGCCTTTACGGAAAATGCCATAGAGAATATCTGTGCCAGTCCGGCCGGTACATTTTCAATATTTCCGGCAATGACAACCAATCCTGCAATCACATAAAAGATTGCCATAAACGGTACAACTACGGAAGAAATTTTTGAGATGGATTTAATACCGCCAATAATGATAAACAATGCAAGCACTGTCAAAATCAGTCCGGTTATCCAGGTCTTCACTCCAAAGGTTTCATTTATAGAGGAGGAAATCGAGTTGCCCTGTGTCATATTTCCGATACCAAACGAAGCAACGACTGCAAAGAACGCAAACAGCCAGCCGAGTATCGCGCCCGCTTTCTTATTCTTCAGGGCTTTTTTCATCGTATACATCGGTCCGCCGGACATCTCACCCTTCGCATTTACCTCACGATATTTTATGGCGAGCATACATTCACTGAATTTGCTCGTAAGTCCAAAGCACGCAGAAATCCACATCCATACAAGTGCGCCCGGTCCACCCGATACCATCGCCGTTGCCACTCCAACGATATTTCCGGTACCGATTGTCGCCGCAAGTGCTGTCGTAAGTGCCGAAAACGGAGATACATCACCGGTTCCGCGTTTCTTATTTCTCGCTTCCTTACTAAGTGTACTCTTAATCGCATATCCAAGATTTCGCCATGGTAAAAACCTGGTACGGATAGTCAGGAAGATACCGGTACCGACAAGCAGAATCAGCATAACCGGTCCCCACACAAAAGCATCGATTTCTGAAATAATGTTCTCGAACTGTTTCATATATATGCCCTCCTCGTATAGTGTATTTCTATGATAGGATTCCTATGCTTCCATCTTCCAGAAAGCTGCGCTGTAAGGCGGCAGCTCGGAACCGCCTCCAAAATCATGCATCTCACCTGTTATCAAATCCTGCGCTGTCCCGCAGCCTGCGTCAAAGTGTGCCATATATGGCTGGTCACTCGCATTGATAGCAACAAGTACACGCTCATGCTCGGATTTGCGTTCAAAAATACACTGATGATTTGTAAGAACTATCGAACGGAAGCCTCCGTAATTCAATGCCTCACTATTCTTTTTTGCCTCTGCCAGCTTGGAAATCCAATCTGTCAGTTCATTCCACTGCGGCTCCTCATAGCTCAAACGAAGAGATGGGTCACCCTCCTCTTTTCTGCCCTCTGCACCCCACTCGCTTCCATAATATACACACGGGATACCCGGCATACCAAATGCAAGTGCATAAATGAGCGGCAAATGATTTTTATTTGTCAAAATACTTGCAACACGGGTTACATCATGATTGTCCACAAATGTCAGAAGATGCTTCCCGCGATATTTTGTCCAGTTCTCCGGTCCAAACTGCTGCAACAGACTGTGAATAATCTCAAACATATTCATGCTGTTAAAGCTCGAATATAAGCCCTTGTAACACATATAGTTCGTCGCACTGTGGAGCATGGAATCATTCATGAATACATTGTAATCCCCATGTAAAAGCTCTCCGACCAGGAAGAAATCCTGTTTTAATCCGTCACAATGTGCACGCAGCCGGCGAACAAAATCATGATCTAAGCAATATGCTACATCCAAACGCAGTCCATCGATATCAAATTCGTCAATCCAGCCTTTCACGCAGGATAAGAGATGTGATACAACCGCTTCATTTTTCAGATTGAGCTTTACAAGGTCATAATTGCCTTCCCAGCCCTCGTACCACAAGCCATCGTTATAATTTGAATTTCCGTCAAAATTAATTTTAAACCAATCCTTGTACGGGGAATCCCAACGTTTCTCAAGTACATCCTGAAATGCCCAAAAGCCTCGTCCGACATGATTAAACACACCGTCAAGAACAACCTTGATGCCCGCTTTATGTAATTCATCTACGACCTCTTTAAATTCCTCATTTGTGCCAAGTCTGCAGTCAATCTTTGTATAATCCCTCGTATTATATCCATGTGTATCAGACTCAAACACAGGTGAAAAGTAAATCGCATCTGCTCCCATCTTTTTGATATGCGGGATCCAGTCAATTACTTTCCGGATTCTGGATACCTCCTGTCCGTCGTTTTCAAACGGTGCCCCGCAGAAACCGAGCGGATAAATCTGATAAAACACGCTTTCATATGCCCACATAAAAAATCTCCTTTCTTCTCCCGCCTGTTTTACGAAATTAACTTCCGCAAATACCAAGCTTGGATATTATAGCACAAATGCATAATATACACAAGAAAAGAAAGGAGATACCTAAATTTTTAAGTTTTTCCTTTGTGCCTATTCAATTATTTAAGCAATATACAGGGAATCCCCATCATAATCAAGGGTGATAGTGTCCCCTGCGCGCAAGCCTCCTGACAGGATACTCTTTGCCACAAGTGTTTCCACATTTTTCTGCAGATATCGTTTCAGAGGACGGGCTCCATAGTGGGAATCATAGCCGGCTTCGATGACATGGTTCATTGCCGCATCCGTCAAAACGAGTTTTAACTCCTTATCCGCAATTCTCGTATTCAGGTCTGTCACAAGCAGGTCTACAATACCACTAATCGACGTCTTATCAAGCGGCTTAAACATAATAATCTCATCCAGACGGTTCAAAAACTCCGGTCGGAAATGATTTTTCAGTTCCCCCATTACCATCTCGGAAGCCTTCGGACTGATATTGCCATCTTCATCTATGCCTTCCAGCAGATAATCGGAACCGATGTTGGAAGTCATAATCAAAATTGTATTCTTGAAATCAACGGTCTTTCCCTTTGAATCCGTAATACGCCCATCATCGAGCACCTGCAGCAGCACGTTAAAGACATCCGGATGTGCTTTTTCCACTTCATCAAACAGGACAACAGAATATGGTTTTCTTCGAACCGCCTCGGTGAGCTGACCACCTTCATCATAGCCGACATAGCCCGGAGGCGCACCGATCAGTCTTGCCACACTGTGCTTCTCCATATACTCACTCATATCAATACGAACCATATTGGCTTCGTTGTCAAACAAGGCTGCCGCCAGCGTCTTTGCAAGCTCGGTTTTACCGACACCGGTCGGGCCGAGGAACAGGAAGGAACCAATCGGTTTTGTCGGGTCCTTGATACCCGCTTTGGAACGAATGATGGCATCGCTCACAAGCGTCACCGCATTGTCCTGACCGATAACACGTTTATGCAGTTCCTCATCCAGATGCAATGTCTTGTTTCGCTCACCCTCCGTCAGCTTTGCAACCGGGATCCCAGTCCACTTGGAGATAATCTTTGCGATTTCCTCATCTGTCACACATTCATGCACAAGACTTCTGTCCTTCGCACTCACCTGTGCCTCCAGAGTCTCCAACTCCTGTTTTATCTGTGGCAGTCTGCCATATTGCAGCTCTGCAGCTTTTTCCAGATTATAATCCCGCTGCGCAATCTGAATCTGATTGTTCACATCCTCCAGTTCCTCCCGCAGCTTCCGGACACGCTCCACATCCTGCTTCTCGTGCTCCCAGACAGCCTTCATCTGTTTTGACTCTTCACGCAATTCTTCCAGTTCCTTGCGAAGCTCCTGAAGCCGATCCTGGCTCAGATGATCCGTCTCGTTTTTAAGTGCTGCCTCCTCAATCTCCCGCTGCATGATTTTTCTCGAAATCTCATCCAGCTCTGCCGGCATGGAATCAAGCTCCGTCTTAATCATCGCACAGGCTTCATCCACAAGGTCAATCGCCTTATCCGGCAGGAACCGGTCTGTAATATACCGGTTCGAGAGTGTGGCTGCAGAAACTAATGCGCCATCACTAATCTTCACGCCATGGAATACCTCGTATCTGTTTTTAATACCACGCAGAATCGAAATCGTATCCTCCACGGTTGGCTCATCCACCATTACCGGCTGGAACCGTCGCTCCAGTGCTGCATCCTTCTCGATATATTTCCGGTATTCATCCAGTGTTGTCGCACCGATACAATGAAGCTCGCCACGTGCAAGCATCGGCTTTAACATATTACCGGCATCCATGGAGCCCTCAGTTTTTCCGGCACCGACAATCGTGTGAATCTCATCAATGAACAAAATAATCTGTCCGTCGGAATTTTTCACTTCATCGAGTACTGCTTTCAGACGTTCCTCAAATTCGCCCCGGTACTTCGCACCCGCAAGCATGGCACCCATATCAAGTGCAAAAATATCCTTGTTCTTCAGAGAATCCGGCACATCCCCTCGCACAATCCGCTGTGCAAGACCTTCAATCGCTGCAGTTTTACCAACACCCGGCTCGCCGATTAAGACCGGATTGTTCTTTGTCTTTCTAGACAAAATACGGATAATATTTCGAATCTCGGTATCTCTGCCGATAACCGGATCCAGCTTCTGTTCCCGGGCACGCTCCACAAGATTATAACCATACTTGCTGAGCGAGTCGTAAGTTGCTTCCGGATTGTCACTTTCCACCTTCCGGTTTCCACGCACATCCGCAAGCACCTGCAAAAACTTGTTTCGGGTAATGTTATATCCCATGATAACACCCTTGACATCCTTGTTCATCTTCTCCAGAATTCCAAGGAAAATGTGCTCCACGGAAATATAATCATCCTTCATCTGCTTTGCTTCTTTTTCTGCCTGAATCAAAACCTTTGAAAAATCCGGACTTGTAAAGAGCTGTCCGCCCGATACCTTTGGGCGATAGGCAACAAGCCGCTCACATTCCTTCGAAAACGCTTCCACATTGACACCCATATTTGCAAGCAGTTTTGCAATCAGGCTGTCCTCTACCGTAAGCAGACTATAAAGCAGATGCTCCTGTCCGATTTCCTGATTATTGTATTCGTATGCGAGTTTCTCGCAATTTTCTATCACTTCCAGTGATTTTCTTGTAAATTTTTCTGCATCCATATCCTTCAACTCCCTTCTTGTAGGTGGTTGCAAAACGCACCTTATCACCCATCCAAATTGTGTACATTGAAAATTCTTATTTTCGATGCATTGTATTGCAATTAAGAATTACTAAGTGTTCTTATATCATTTATATTCACTATACGCAACCGCTACCAATTCGGGTATCACCACATCGCTTCGCTCTGTGGTAGGTTGTCGGGCGCATTCCAAATATGAATCTTCGATTCATATGCGCCCTCCGCTCGCCATCCATGGCTCAATGGTAGCTTGCTTGAACATCGTGTTCAAGCATTGCTTCGTCAAAGCAAGAACACTAAGTAATTCTAAATCGCAAACAAATACATCTTTCATAAGATTTTTCAATGTACACAATTATATAATGATATTATTATGTGCGTTTTGCAATCTCCTATATTTCTTTTTTGTTCTAGTTGAAGTATAACATATATAGCAACAATGTCAAGACTATTTTTATCTTATTGTAAGTTCAACATCCCCGGTGTTTGTCTCAATTTCACATTTTCCACCCTCAGAAGGAGCAAAAGGAAGACAACTCCTAAGCGAATTGTCTTCCTTTCATACATTTTGTATTTTAATATATAACTGCTACATCGTCACAAAGATAAACTTACATACGAACAGTGCAGCGATGACTGTGATTACAATATCCTTCTTCTTGAAGTTTCCTGTGAAGAGGGCAATAATCACATATGCAATAGCGCCGATACCGATACCGTTTGAGATGGAATAGGTAAGTGGCATCATAATCAGTGCAAGGAATGCAGGAACAGCGGAGAGCATGTCGTCCATGTCAACCTTGGCAAAGTTTCTTGCCATCAATACACCTACATAAATCAGAGCCGGAGCGGTTGCACAGCTTGGAATCACACTTGCAAGCGGGCTTAAGAACAGACATACTGCGAAGCAGGCTGCTGTAATGACACTTGCGAATCCGGTTCTACCACCTGCGCCGACACCGGATGCGGACTCTACGAAGGTTGTACAGGTAGATGTACCAAGCATCGCGCCGGAAACTGTACCGATGGAATCGCAAAGCATAGACTTGTTCATATTGATTGGGTCACCATTTTCATCCAACATGTTTGCAGATGCGGCTGTACCATAAATTGTTCCGATTGTATCAAACATATCAACAAGGCAGAATGCAACAATCAGCATAATACCGGAGAACACGCCGCCGACATAAGAGCTGTTGAACGCTGCATCCCATGCATCCCCATTAAATACACCAAGGAATCCAATCTCACCGAAATCGCGGAAGGACTGTCCGATATTTCCAAGGTCAAATGTCGGAACCTCCCACATAAACAGGTAATATAAAACTGCGGATGCAATAATACCGATGATAACACTGGACTTTACACCGCGTTTTGCAAGTATTGCGATGATACATACACCAAGAATTGCTACGATTACCGGCACCATTTCATGCCATACAGATAAGCCTGTAATCGTTACGCCATCCACTTCCGTACCAATTTGGCTGATACGTCCATGGAAATCATAGAACTGTACAAAGGTATACGGGTTGTCTTCGATAATACCTGCATTTTTAAATCCGATCAATGCAATAAACAGACCGATACCTGCCGGAATCGCCTTCTTTAAACAATCCGGCATAGAAACCGCAATGTAGCTTCTAAGTCCTGTCACTGATAAAATCAGGAACACAAGACCGGACAGGAAGACAATGACAAGGCCTGCCTGATAACCGGTTCTTACATCTTCTCCTGCGAAGAAGGAACCTGCCACAAAAATCGTACAGAAGAAGGAATTGAGTCCCATTCCGCACGCCTGGGCAAACGGCATATCTGCAAGGAACGCCATGAGCAATGTACCGATAATTGCAACTAAAATCGAACCGATATAAACAGAATTCCAAATCTGTCCCATCGTTCCCGGGTCTGCGCCACAAGCAACAAGCCAGCCGTTCGCACCCTCTGCCGCTACCTGATTCGGATTTACGAACACGATGTATGCCATGGCAAAAAATGTCGTGATGCCGGCAAAAATCTCTGTCCGCAAAGTCGATCCTCTCTCCTTAATCTTGAAAAACTTTTCCACTTTTGTATCTCCTCTCTTTTTATTTATTTTGTCCGTATTCCCTATTCCATACATTATACCTGTTTTGTCTTCGGAACAAAGATACGGGACACTTTCTTTTTGTCATCCTCCTTAAGACTTCCCATCGCCTGCTTGCAGAAATAGCTCTGTGCCTCAAGTTTCTCCCGGCCTCTCAAATCCTGCTTTGCATAGGAACCATCCGGCTGCAGGATATGCGCCTTTAATGTATCAGACAGTTGAATCTCAAGAATTTCAATGACGCGTTTCTTCAAATCCTCGTCTTCAACCGGGAATGTAATCTCTACACGTTTGTCGAGATTTCGCGGCATCCAGTCCGCACTTCCCATATAGACATCCTCAAACCCATCATTATAAAAATAGAAGATTCTCGCATGTTCCAAGAAATTACCGACAATGGAGCGAACGGTTATGTGCTCGGACAACCCTTTTACACCAGTCTTTAAGCAACAGATACCCCGGACAATCAGCTCAATTTCCACACCTGCATTGCTCGCTTCGTAAAGCGCCTTAATAATATCCGGGTCGCAGAGGGAATTCATCTTCGCAATAATCTTCGCGCTCTTTCCGATGCGAGCATTTTCTGCCTCTCTGCGAATCAGCGCCAGGAAGCGCTCCTTCATCCATATTGGTGCTACCAGTAGCTTGTTCCATGCCGGCGGTTCGGAATAACCGGACAACATATTAAATACTGCCGTTGCATCCTCGCCAATGGCATCCGATGCTGTAAGCATACCCATATCAGTATAAAGCTTTGCAGTGACATCATTATAATTTCCGGTTCCAAGATGTACATACCGTTTGATGCCATCCTCCTCACGTCTGACAACAAGCGCAATCTTAGAATGTGTCTTTAATCCCACAAGTCCGTAGATAACATGGCAGCCCGCCTTCTCAAGCTTCTTTGCCCAGTTAATATTATTCTCCTCGTCGAATCGTGCCTTTAGCTCCACAAGCACCGTAACCTGTTTTCCGTTATCCGCCGCAAGCGCCAGAGCTGCAATAATCGGAGAATTGCCACTGACACGGTAGAGTGTCTGCTTGATTGCAAGCACATCCGGATCAACGGCAGCCTGCTTAATGAACTCAACAACCGGTGTGAATTCATCATACGGATGGTGGAGTAAAATATCTTTCTTCTTAATCTGCTCAAATATATTATCTTCAAGATTCAGATCTTTAACCGGCTGTGGGATATATTTTTTATTTTTCAGATGGTCAAAGCCGTCAAGTCCGCGAACCTTAGACAAAAATGTCAAATCAAGTGGGCCATTTACCATATAAATGGATTCGGACGCCACATTTAACTGCTTTTTCAGTTCCCGAAGCAGACGCTTATCCATCTCCGCTTCCACATCAAGACGAATAACTTCGCCCCATGCACGCTTTTTAATCTGCTTTTCAATCTCTTTTAAAAGATCGGATGCATCATCCTCGTCAATCGCCAAATCTGCATTTCGAATAATCCGATATGGATGCGCACAGATAATCTCATAATTCAGGAACAGTTTTTTCAGATTTTTCTCGATAATCTGCTCCAGCAATATAATCGCGCGACAGCCATTTTCCGCCGGAATCTCAACCACACGCGGAAGAACGGAAGGCACCTGTACGGTTGCAATATCTATCACGTCCTTTTTCTTATCCCGGATAAGCGCACCGATATTCAGCGTCTTATTGCTAATCAGGGGGAACGGTCGTGATGAATCAACTGCCATCGGTGTTAAAACCGGGTAGACTTCCTTCTCAAAATATTTATCTACAAATCTTGCCTGTTTATCGCTTAAGTCTTCGTAATGCTTTACCAGCTTTAATCCGTTTTCCTCCATCGCCGGCAGAATCGAGCGGTTCAGGGTTGTATATTGTCCCGCCTGCATCGCCTTTGTCTCCGGAATAATCAGATCGAGCTGTTCCCGTGGGGTAAGTCCTGCGATATCCTTCTTTTTTACATCCGCATGCACAAGGTCAATCAGTGATGCCACACGCACCATGAAAAACTCTGACAGGTTTGACTCCGTAATGCTCAGGAAATTGAGACGTTCAAAAAGTGGATTCGTCTTATCCTTCGCCTCATTCAAGATTCTATAATTAAACTGAAGCCAGCTCATCTCACGATTATAATAATTCTCCGGCTTCTCCAATAATTTCTTATCCATCCTCTACACACTCCTTTTTACCCGAAGCACCGGGCGAATACCGTATATCTGTTCAAAGAAATCCGCCCTCGACTCAAAAAGTCCTGCCTCAAGAGAAATATCTTCATAGGTTTTTGCTGTTATTACCAATGTATCTTCTTTAAATGATACTGTGATGTCCTCGATCTTTTGCGTATGGCTCTTATCCAGTATGTTCGCAATTCGCAAAATCGCAGCAAGCTTCGCCACCACAATATAATCACTCCCATCGAGCTCTCTCGTTATCCGTTCCTTCGACGGAAGATACAGCGCATTGTACTTTACGATATTGGCGACCTCCATACGTTCCTTATGGGAAAGGCCAAGAATCTCCGTATTCGCCACAATATAGTAAGAATTTCTTGCTCCGTCATGCAGATTAATAAAATTGCCGCATTCGTGCAATATCGCTGCTATCCGAAGCTGCAGACGATGCATCTTATCAAGACCGAAGTTCTGTTTTTTCATGGCATCGAATATTTTCATCGCAAATTCCGCGGTTTGTTCTACATGTCCGCGGTTACAGCGATACCTTCTGCTGATGTTATTTGCAGTCGCCACAATATCATCCTCAAAGTTGTGGTTAAATACGACTCGGCTTCCCTCGTCCATGTAATTTGCGACTATGCACTCACAGAAATCAACATCCGGCACATACATTTCCTCCGCCTTACAGTTATTTAAGAAGGACAGATAAATGGTAATGTTCGGAAGCATGAGTGTCGCACGCTCATACGGAATCCCATATTTCTCCGCAAGCTGCTGAGGCGGCATACTGATAATCCGCTTATAAATCGCATCGAGCTGCGCTCTCGTGATGACATCATGCAGTTCAAGCTCCGGCACAATTTTTTTCACGGAGCGAACCGTCTCTCCAACCGCAATGATATTTTTGATTTCTTTATCATTCAGATAAATGTTTCGAAAGGACACGATATCATTGTCCACATAATCAGACATAATCTCGTCTAAACGTCCGGATTTTGTTCCGATCAGCGCCAGATAATCCCGTACACGAACTGCACCAATCGGCATATTCTCCGTTACAACCAGATTGTTTTTATCAAACAGCGACACCTGTACACTTCCGGCACCTACATCGACAAATGCAGTATTTTTACTCACAATCTGATGAAAATCCTGATATTTTGCTACAAGTCCCTTGAAGCTGATGTAGCGCTGCTCAGAATTACTAAGTACCTGAACATCCAGATTTGTCTCTCGTTTAATCACGTCGAGAACCAAATCCATATTTTCAGCCTCACGCACTGCGCTGGTCGCATACGCGCGATACTCGGTCACCTGATATTCGCGCATCTTCTTTTTATATCCATTCAGAATTTCACAGATCTGCTGGATAGAATCCTTGCTCAAAACGCCGGCCCGGTAAGTATCTTTTCCAAGCTCCAGCGTCTTGCAGACGCCGTCTATTTCCCGGAACGTTTTTCTGCCGTTCACTTGAAAAATCTTCATGGCAATCTCGTTCGATCCCACGTAGATTGCGGCAAACAGTTTGTATGCCATGCTCCTGTTACCTCCATATTTATTGTTTTTCTTTCAGTTCCTCCAAAAGCTCGAGTACTGTCTTGTTATATCCCGGGTGATACGCATACGGAGCAATCTCAGCAAGCGGTTCCAAAACAAAGGAACGTTTTGCCATCTCCACATGCGGCACCTTTAAATTCTCTTCCATTATCAGTTCGCGGTCATATAAGAGGATATCGATATCCAGTGTCCTCGGCCCCCAATGTATGAGGCGTTTTCTGCCCGCTCCCTGCTCAATATCATTGATAACCGCAAGCAGATCCTGCGGTGAATAAAGCGTCTCTATCTCGAGACAGCCATTTAAAAAGTCATCCTGTTCCACATCGCCATACGGCTCCGTTATTATATAAGAAGAAACCCTTGTTACCCGAATATATTCGTCCTTGTTAAGCTGGTCCACAGCATAGTCCAGATATCCCTCTTTATCTCCGAGATTTGAACCGATTCCAAGATATGCCACATGGCGTTCGCGGGTAATGTCGACACATACCGTATCAAAGGGCAGCGGAATCGGCGCCTGCGGTTTACTGACAATGATATGCACGCTTTTTACTACCGGATACGAGAGCAGAATTCCCTCTGCGACAGCCTCCGCAGCGGCCTCAATTAAATCGTAGGTTTCCTCCTGCATCATGCGTCGGATGTCCTCACAAACCATGGCATAATTTACAGTCTTGGTCAAATCATCCGCTGTACCAGCCGGACGCAGATCCAGAAAAAGCTCCGCCGACACAAAAAATGTCTGTCCGTCCTTCTTCTCCTCCGGAAACACCCCATGATTCGCATATATCTCCAGATCCTTAATGCATATCTTATCCATGAATCCTGAAACATCCTTCCATTTTATTCCATTCTATTTATAACTACCATCCTGACTATCCTGCCCGGCATATTCCATGCTGTCAGGCTTTCATCATTGCATCCGTCATAGCAAGTGCACGCACATTTTTTTTCACATCATGGACACGGAAAAAACTACAGCCTTTCATAAGTCCAAGTACGGAGGTTGCCATTGTTCCCTCTTCCCGCTCATCCACCGGCAGGTTCAAAGTATTGCCAATCATTGATTTTCTGGAAGTGCCAAGCAATACCGGATACCCAATTGCAACGAGCTCTTCCAGATGATTCATCAGTTTTAAATTTTCCTCTGTCGTCTTGGCAAATCCAATTCCCGGATCAAGGATAATTTTATCATCTTCTAATCCGGCCTTTTTTGCTATATCTACACAATCTTTTAAATCCTCTACGACATCATTTACATAATCTTGATAAACTGCTTCTTTTCGATTATGCATCAGGCAAACAGGAATCTGATATTTGGCGCAAAGCGGAGCCATTCCTTCATCCCACTTAAATCCCCATATATCATTAATCATATCTGCGCCTGCCAAAATGCCAGCCTGCGCAACCTGATATTTATAAGTATCAAGAGAAACCGGGATATCAAACCGTTCCTTGATCGCCTCTATCACAAAGCAGGTACGTTCAATCTCCTGTGCAACAGAAATCTTTATATGTCCGGGTCTTGTTGATTCACCGCCTACATCTATGATATCTGCGCCATCCGCTATCATCTGTTCTGTGTGTTTTAAAGCAGCATCCATATCGCCATATTTCCCACCATCCGAGAAGGAATCCGGTGTTACATTCAAGATTCCCATCACATACGGACGTTTTCCGATTACGAAGTCTCTTTTCCCTATTGTGATTACCTGTTTCATCATGTTTTCGACCTCATTTTGTATAATATTATTCGCAAATCCCGAATCCTGTAAAATCACGTTTTTTAAGTGATGCATAACTATAAACTAGTATATCATTTTTACAAAAAAACCGCCACATATTTATACAACTTAATCTATTTCATTTATACAACTTAATCTATTTCATTTTCTTTTTCACCTGACATCTTTCTTCAAGGTTAACAAGCGCATAAACCCGGGCCTCTTCCAAAAGTTTCCTGCCATGATCACTTCTTGTATAAACACATTCGTACTCACCAACATATGGCTCCATACACTTGGTAAATTGCTCGGCCATTTCCTTTTTCAATGCAAAGCGCTCCGGCACGGCAAAAAATCGGTCAAACCCCTTTTTCCCATGCTTCTTTACTAAAATGTATCTCTGATTATCAATCACTCCAAAAAAATCCTGAATACACTTAGAAAAAAGTTCCTGGTCACGTTTACTTCCCCCTTCTAAATACACGCTATGTTTATGTGGGGAAGAAGTAATCGAAACAACCTTACAATCCGGATTCTCAAGCATACCTGTTTCGATAAGCGCCTTTCTTACACCTTTCCCAAACGACTTCAACCGCTCATATGGGGTTCCGACCATAAACAATTTTGGAAAACGGCTTGTAAAATAGAACAATGCGGCTATCATGATCAGTGTTCCAACAAACGATACACTCGAATCACCATACCATTTCCCAATTTCTGTTCCAAAATACCACGAAAAAACCATAACTGCACCGGAAACTACCATTTGTGCAATGGCATCATGGAAGGCTAAAGTCGGAACTACACAATCCTTTACTGTTGTTTGTGTAACAATCTCTGTACATTGATGTGATTGTCCCTTATTCAGGGCACAATTCCAACGTTCTAATAGTGTACTTCTATTTGCAGATATCTCTCTCATTTTTGCGTTTATTGCATCAACATCAGATTTTGAAAATGACTTACCCGTAATACAAAGCCGCTCCATTCCGGTCTCAATTACATCTTTTGTATAATGCAGCCCAAGAAAATGTTCCATTCTTCTTTCTAATAAATCATAATCCTCACTTTGTGTACCTGTCGAGCGGGGCATGCCTTCCGATTGTGGACGTACACAAACAAGATGCCAAATATTACTTGTTTTATCCGGGGCTTTATCATATATACGAATCGCTCTTCCACGCATCTGATTACTTAACACAAACGAACCAACAGTACTTGCTAAAATCAATGAATTGATACAAGGGGAATCCCAGCCCTCACCAAGCAAAGATTTTGTACCAATTAAAACATTTATATATCCTTTTTCAAATATATCTGTTACAGCATCAATAAATACACTCGAATCCGAGGCAGCAGATACCTTCACATATTGTGTTGTCGCAAGCATACCAACCTTTTCAAAAACAATATTACTTTTCTCACCCACTGCATCATAAAACGCATCCATTGCCTGTGCGGGAATAACGACTACACTTCCACACAAAATTCCAAACGATAATCCATAGCAATTGTTCAGGTTGTCCCTTCTCAATATTTCGAATAATGGCAAAACCCCAAGACTGTTTACTTCCGCAGATTCATTTCCAATTGCATTCTCATACTCTTTTCGAATATAGTCTGTCAAAATCAACATTCGCAAATTTGTTCCAAGTGTTTTTTGCTCCAAATCTACAATTTCACGAATACTTTTTATCTTTCCGATGGAATTTGTAAGATTCTTTTCAATTGCATCCGTAGATTGCAGGCAAACCTTTTTCTTCTCAATCAACCCATTTTGCTGCAATTGCTCCTTTAGCTTCTGTGCATACTCCGGACTACATAAAAAACCATCCTCATTATCAAATATCATTTCCTGCAGCAGCTGTTCCATCCACGCAAGATCCGATTTATGTTCTCCAATCTGCTCATTCAGCCACGCATGCCTGGATATTTCCGTCAAAAAATCCGCATTTTCAAATAATGATTTTACGAACATGCTGCTCTTTTCTTCGTAAGCCTGTACAATCAGCTGTTCTTCCTTCGTTGGATAATTAAAATAAATATAATCCTGATGCGGACAAATACTCCCATCTTTTACAAGTTCAGGAATCGTAATCTCCTCATCAATTTCTCCACACATATCCATATACCGCTTCCACATTGCCGGTGTGGAATCATAAGGGGGCGTTGCCGTAAGAGAAATTGTTATTACATCCGTTAATTTGTTTTTGAATTCTTCTAATGTTTTCCACCATTCACTCTTTAAATGATGGCATTCATCCAAACATAGTATCCCACCATCAAATTGCTCAATAAGGTTGTCAGCCAAAAATTCTTCATAATCCTCTTCGTCGTCCCGAGACTTCGTTATTGCGCTATGTAACATCTGATATGTGACGACTGTGATTGCCTTCGGATGCTGTAAACTTTGCGATAAAATCACTTCTGCATCTACTCCGTCACACAAAAATGCAGTTCTAATTCTTGCAATCCACTGTTCTCTGATTGCAACAGTAGGAACTAAAACAAGCGCCATGCGATTTAACTTCCGTATCAGCTCAATTCCCAGCGTCGTTTTTCCGGATCCCGGCGCTGCAACAATATGTATTTTCCCATCACCCAAATAACGGGCGGCATTTTCCAGCACACGGGCCTGATAATTTCGAAACACACCTTTAAACTTTAATACACCTTCATAATTCATAATTTTCCCCTCAATATCAAACAATTCCCGGACAAATATTCAAAAAGCCGGAATAACCGGCTTGTACTATCTAAATATAGATCGTATTATTTTTTTGTTCTTCTGACCAGTAACAACTATCTGCAGCTCTACATTCATAGCATCTTCTCGAACATTTATCCGCTTTATAGAGCAAATACGCAAGGCTTGTTCTATCCGCATCTTCTACCTTATGACGACAAATTGCATCACATATAAGCTCTTGTTCTTTTGGTGAAAATCCGGTATCCAAAAGAATTTGTCTTGCAAGTTTTTCGCCTGCTTCGTGGTGTGACCTACCGGAAGAATATTCCTCACTCCGTCCAATGTCATGCAATAATGCCATTGCATATATGACATCTTTTTGGTAATCAAGTCCTTGTTCTAAACACATAATGTATGCAATCCGTGCAACATCCAGACAATGCGTCATGTCATGCAGGCAATAAATCCGATTTTTTTCTGCAGCACTTATTTTTTTCATGCATAATTGAAATGTATCGTGTTCAAAAATACGTTTCACACGTTCCATGTTTTTCATCTCCAGCCATTTCGTTCAACTGAAAGATAATCCGATAAAAACGAAAGCGAACCACATACAAGAATCACATCCTCTTTTGCGGCGTATCGCAATGCAATACGCATTGCTTCCGCACTCGTTTGTGCCATATCGGTTGGCACATGCTTAGCCTCTAGTAAATGTGCAAGAACTTCTTTTGGAAGTCCGCGCGGGGTTGCAGGCGTTATAGTAACTGCACGTGCCATCGTCGGGGCAAGTATTTCAACCATCTTATCGTATTCCTTATCCTTCAACACCCCTATTATATAGATTATCCTTCTGTTTGTAAAATATTTTTGAACCGCCAGACGTAAGTATCGCCACGCAGCCTCATTATGAGCGCCATCTACAAATATATACGGCTTTTCCTGTATCCTTGTAAGTCTTCCCGGCCAGCTTGTACGTGCCAAACCTTCTCGTATAAAACCATCATCAATCGCAAGATTTCTAAGGACGCAAATTGCGGTCTGAGCGTTAATAATCTGATGTTCACCAAGCATCGAAATTGTGTAGAATTTTTCACCATCCGAAAATGTACTTCCCGCTAAATCCATCGAAATTGTTTTCCAGTTTTCCTCACATATTTCCTCATATGACACATTCCATTTTTTTGAAGCTTCTGACAGCACATCAGAAACTTCTCTTTTCTGCGGAGCGGAAATACAATAGGTGCCCGGTTTTATGATTCCTGCCTTTTCCCTGGCAATATCCGCAATTGTATCACCGAGAAACTGCATATGGTCCATACTGATCTGAGAGAACACGGTAATCTCCGCTTTTTCTAATACATTGGTTGCATCAAGTCTTCCACCCATACCACATTCAAGCAGCACATAATCCACATTTCGTTCTTTAAAATACAAAAAGGCTATTGACGTTTCGATTTCAAACGCCGTCGGACTTGCAAAGCCGTCCCGCTCCATCTGTGCAATCACTTCCGAAACGCGTGTGATATACATTGCAAATTCCTGCTTTGTCATAGATATCTTGTCAATTTGGAAACGTTCAAGATACGTAAAAATCGTTGGTGAAATGTATCGACCGACATGATACCCTGCCGCAAGCAGTCCCTCCTGTACAAACGCAAAAACAGAGCCCTTCCCGTTCGTCCCGGCAATATGCAGTGTCCTGCATGCATTTTGCGGATTACCGAGTCTTATTAAGAGCTCCTTTACCTGCATCAGGCCGGGAACCATTCCCAGCCTGTTTTTTTCTTCTATATAATTTTGTGCCTCATTATAATTCACGTCATATCCTCTTTTCAGGATTTCTATTGTGCCTGTATTTTTGAATTTGTAGCGTCCTTATACTGCACATGCTGTACCGGCATGGTCTCTTCGTTGATTGGACAGATTTCATACCCCTCTTCCTTGAGCGTACGAATCAAATCCGGCAAAGCATCGATTGTTGCATGGTTATTCTCTAGATCATGCATAAGTATAACAGAATCTCCGGCATTTGCGCGCACATATCCAAGAATATTTTCATTTAGTTCATCCGGTGTCAGCGAACTGTCTACCGCATCCCCGGATAAAGAATTCCAGTCGTAGTAAATAATTCCCTCTTCATTCAAATATGCAATCAGACTTTGAACATCCACCTTGCTTACCTGGTTGGAGCTTCCTCCCGGGAATCTGTATAGATGACAATCCACTCCTGTTTTTTCATATATAAAGTCATGAATTTTCTCTACATCTTCTTCAAAGCTTTCTTTACTTGCATATATCTGGTCATATACATGACTATAAGAATGCATGGCAATGGAATGTCCTTCATCAACTATCTGTTTATAATACTGCTGTACATCGTCTCTCTCATTATATACAACAAAAAAGGTAGCCTTTACATTATATTCATCCAGTACATCCAGCAACTCGCCGGTATAAGTACTCGGTCCGTCATCAAATGTCAGATAGACCTTTTTCCCATTGTAATAGCTTTGCTCTGGAACATCCTCTTTCTGTGTATCGACTATTTTTGCATCTTCCGTCTGCTGTCCGCCAGAGCCATCATTGCTATCCGTGAGCGTTACACGCACACCATCCGATTCCGTTCCTTTCTCAAGACTTCCATAAGCCATCTGTTCACTCGTAAGTGTCTCCGTAGACTCATCAATTGGTCCGATTTCGCTTCCAACCGAAATCTTTCCTTCTTCCACACGGTCAACCAAAGATTCAAGTCGATGGTCAAGACGATTCATCTTAATCATCAAATATGTACACATCGAAATCGGTATCGCGCAGACAGCAACAAACGTCACCATCAGCATGCGCTTAAAGCTTCGAACCCTCCTTCGCTGATGTTCTTTTTCCTCACGGATTTCTGCGGCGGAAATTTCTTTCTCATATTCAGTTAATGTTTTCTTTTTATTTTCCATAAACATAATCCTTTACAATCGCTAGATATTGTGGTATATTATATCCATAATACAAATTATGTTTTGCAACCTTGGATGTATTCCGAAAAAAAGGTTGCAATTTTTATTGTATTCATTTTTATATGTTATGTCAAGTAAAATTTCATTTTTTCTTAATTTTTTGTAACACTTTTGTAATATAATTCCTGCCACTTTCGACCTTCCTCCTGCATGCCTTTTGCAAGCTGTGCCAACTCGTTATATTGTTTTTTATAGCGCTGTTCTATATCTTTAACCTTTTCTTTCAACCTGTCTTCATATTCCTGCTGCTTTCCTTTGATTGCTTTTTGATAATTCCGGTCATTTTCTTTACATCGAATCTCCAATTCCTGCATCGTTTTTTCTTTACATAATATATACTCCGTCAGACTTATGTCACCTAACCTGGAAACATCAACCGCAAATATGCGTGGCTTATGTTCCGACTGCAATTTATAAATCAAATAACTGACTCCTCCATGTTGTACAATCTCATAATGTTCGATTCGTTTTTCGCTTTGCAGCAACATTTGCACCTTCCTCTCTCCAAGCGGACTAATCACATACAGCATATCTGTTCCGGTTTTCCTTTCTGTTTTTTGGTAGAATACATAAATTTCGTTTTTCTCCCCAAGCAGCTCTGCGATTTTGACATTTGTAATACTTCCAAACACCTCTCCAGCAGCCAATGTTATCCGTTCTTGCGCAAACAGCTTGTCCCACACCAACGCATACTCCATATTCATATAAGCCACATATATCTCGTCCATCCACTGTGCACTTATACCACAGGAACCATAGTCCCGGCACAAGATTCCCCGCCGCATCGTGTGTGACCTTCCAAGCTCCGATACAAAAATCTGATTCTCTTCATCGTACAATATCAATCGTTTTCCATCTCTTTTTCTATAAACTGCCTCCATTCGCACTCCGGATAGTTCCAAATGTTTTTACATATAATATATTTATCCAGTCAGCCAAAGATTCTTATAATTACAAAAATTGGAAAAATAATCTACTTCTTATAGGCTCATACTAGCTTTATAGAATGAAAACAAGATAAGGAGATTTTATTATGAGAAAATTTAAAAGTTACACTCTTCTGGCTATTACTGTTGTTATGCTCTCCATGGGGCTCTGTGCCTGTGGTACGGACGAGACATCAAACGACACGGCAACAACGGACATGACAACTTCCCAGATGACAACAGAAAACACGAACACAAACGGAACTGCAACCGGACAGGATGCCACAAACGGCAACGGTATCGGTAATGGAATCGAAGATGCTGCCGAAGGAATCGGAAACGGAATCGAAGATGCGGCTGAAGGTGTCGGTAATGGCGTGAAAGACGCGGCTGAAGGTGTCGGTAATGGTATCAACGATGCCGTAAATGGCGGAAACAACACAACAACCGAAAACAGTAACAAGCGTACAAACAGATAATAAGAAATCCGGACAGTACCACTGGCTCTGATACCGTCCGGATTTTTATTATTTCACATGGAAAGATTTCTCCAATCGATTCATCATTTCATCATACTGATCATACATTTTCTGAACACTGTTTTCGAGCAGATAATAATGCATGACATACGGAATCAAAAGCACAAGCAACGCAACAACAAGCGCCAGTATTACAATAGAACCGCTATAGTTCAAATACAAAATTGATATAACCGTCGCAAGTGCAAACAAAGCCATTACAATCAGATGAACCAACCGTTCATGTGCAAAAAAACCAATCTGCACCAGGTGCTTTTCCTTTTCTTTCTTCCAGTCAACATCCTCCTGTTCAAGCAGCGCATCGATATATACCAAATATTCCGTAATTCTTTTTTTCATCCGTATCTTCCTTTCCTGTCTGATATATCATTCATTATAAATCCATTTCCTTAAATATTCCATAGTCACAATTATATTTTCGTGTTATAATTAATGCGCCGCAGGCAATTTTGCATGACATGTATCAAGTTTTCCACGAAAACTTGATATGTAGCATCAGCCCATTTGTCGAAGACAAATTTTGCATGGGCTGATGTTCTCTCGATGCGTGGTTCCCAATATACAGGAGGATAAACTATGCCAGACAATAATGGTAACAACAATAACAAAAACGACGATGATGAATACGAAAAGTACTGTTATCTCTGTCGCCGTCCGGAATCTACAGCCGGTCCGTTTATTCGGATGCCGGGTAACATGTGCATTTGTAACGAATGTATGCAGAAAAGCTTTGATTCCTTTAATAACGGAGCAATGCAGTTTCTGGATCTATCAAAAATGCCAAACATAAATATGTCACAATTTATGCCATTCGATGATATTCCGACATCGCAAAAAGTGAAAAAGAAAAAAAAGCAAAAGGAACAAAAGGAAGAAAAGCCACTTACAATGGCTGACATTCCTGCTCCGCATAAAATCAAGGCTATGCTTGATGAATATGTCGTCGGTCAGGAATATGCCAAGCGGGCGATGTCCGTTGCTGTTTACAATCATTATAAGCGTGTCATTACCGATACAATGGATGATATCGAAATCGAAAAATCCAATATGCTTATGCTCGGTCCGACCGGATGCGGAAAAACCTACCTTGTACAGACAATTGCAAGGATTCTGCAGGTTCCGCTTGCAATCACCGATGCAACAACCCTGACCGAAGCCGGCTATATCGGTGATGACGTAGAGAGCATCCTGTCAAAGCTTCTGGCAGTTGCAGACAACGACGTTGAAAAGGCGGAACGCGGAATTGTATTTATCGATGAAATTGACAAAATTGCAAAGAAAAAGGAAACTCGGAGTCGTGATGTGAGTGGTGAATCCGTGCAGCAGGGATTACTCAAAATCCTGGAAGGCGCAGAAATCGAAGTACCGGTTGGTTCCGGCAGCAAAAACGCAATGACTCCGACAACCACCATGAATACACGAAACATCCTGTTTATTTGCGGCGGTGCATTTCCGGATATCGAAGATATCATCAAGCAGCGCCTGAACAAGCAGTCTTCCATGGGATTCAATGCTGACTTGAAGGACAAATACGATGACAACCACAATCTCATTAAGGAAGTTACAACCGAAGATTTACGGGAGTTTGGTATGATTCCGGAATTTCTCGGTCG